>DATASX010000108.1 GCA_036269075.1 Sporichthyaceae bacterium | reverse complement strand
ATGGCATGGAAGGGGTCAGGGGTTCGAATCCCCTCAGCTCCACAGGTTTCCGCAGGTCAGGGCTCTGTCCGGTCGTTTCCGGCAGGGCGCTTCCGGTTGGCTGAGTGACTATCGGTCGCGCGTTGCTCCCGCTCTGGGGGGACGGATCGACCTGGACCGACCGGACCCACTCACCACGAGCGGCCGTAGGCGAGGGCGATCAATTGGGATCGGTTGGTCGCCCCCACCTTGGCCAGGATGTGGCTCACGTGGGCTTTGACGGTGCGCGGATCGATGGCCAGGTGGGCCGCGATTGTCTGGTTGCACTCGCCGCGGGCCAGTAGCCCGAGGACTTCCAGCTCACGTGCTGTCAGGTCGTCGAGATCGAGGCCGGCGTAGGCCTGGAGTGGTTCGGGGCGGCGCGCGACGACCGAGCGCACGTGCTCCCCGACCACGGCCAGCCGCTCCTGCAACGTCTGCTGCTGACTGCGGACACGTTCGACGAGAACCGCCCGCTCGTAGGCGAAGCTGAACTCGCTGGCGAAGGCGCTGATCAGGTTGAGGTCACTCTCGTTGCAGGGCCGGCCCCCGCCGCCGTGATCGCAGTGAAATAGCCCGACAACGCGACCTGCCGCGGTGATCGGCGCCGCGACGTAGGAGGTCGAGTCACTCAAGCGGACCATGTCGTGGTTGTCGCGGCGGGCTGTGGAGATGAGGTCGGCGCGGCGTTCGGTGACGACGTGGGCCAGCGAGAGCTCGCGCAGGGAGATGTCGCCGTCGGCCCAGGTCCGGAACCACCGCTCGCCGCGGGCCTCACCGTTGGCGAGCCACGGACGGCAGTGGCCGTCGTCGACACGGGAGATCAGGACGCGTTCGAACCGGCAGCTGTCCCGGGCGTCGGCGCAGACGCGCTCGATGAGAGTGGTGGTGCTCGTCGAGCCCTGTAGGCCGCGCAGGGAGGTGCGAAAGTCGGCCAGCTGCTGAGTGCGCTCGACGGACTGACGGCGATAGAGGTCGAGTGCTCGCTGCTGCAGGTCGGCGGCCAGGGCGCCGAGGGCTGCCGCCCGTTCACCATCGACCTGCTCGACCTCGAGGAAGTGGGATATCTCCTGAACCACCGCGAGGACGTCGATCGCGACATCGGTCCCTGCCAATTCGGTCAGCACTGTGGTCGCGCGGCGCGTGATCTCGTCGGCGCGATCCACAGGGAAAATGACGGGTGGAGGCAGCACCGACCGCGCGGACTGACCGGGCGCGTTCATGGTGTCCCCGCCGAACCGACAGTCCGGCCCAGGTACACACAGGCTGCCTCGGCGCGGCTCCCGACCCGCAACTTGCGCATGATCGACGTCATGTGGCTCTTAATCGTCGCCTCGCCGAGGACCAGGTGTGACGCGACCTCGGAATTACGCCACCCCCGGGCGACCAGATCCAGCACGTCCAATTCCCTGGCGGTCAGCGCCGCGCCGGCCACGGTCCGGGACGCCGGCCCGGTCCCGTGGTGCGCTGGGGGCACGGCCGGGACCAGAGTGTGCAGGAGCGTAGGATCGGACACGAGCTCGTCGACAATCCGTGACGCTTCGGCCAAAGCCAGCTGGATCCTGTCGCGCTGCTCGGTCAACGCCTGGCGGCGCCGCAGGTGCTCCAGCTGGTAACCGAGGCCCGTCGCGAACTCGGCGAGGAGGTCGCGTTCCCGCCGGCTCGGCGCAGCCGTCGTCGGCCACCGGTCGGCGTGCACGAACCAGGCGACATGCCCGGCCGCGAGAACCGGGGCGACGGCGTACCCACCGGATCCGGTGAGCTGGACGAAAAGAGGGTTGGCCGCGGGGTCGGTCGCGCTCGCCACATGGGCGGACCGGGTGCGGAGCACTTTGCGCTCGACGTGCGTCCCGAGCGGGAGAGATTTGCCGCCGGGCCCGGCGATGTCCGTAGCCGCGCGGGTTTCCGGTTCGACGATCGCGAGCAGCGACCACGTTGCGCCTCGCACCTCGGAGATGAAAACCCGGTCCAGGCCGCAGCAGGCGCTGGCGGCTGACGCGGCCGCTTGCGGCAGGGCCGCCAGGGACTCGCACCGCGCCAGCAGGTCCAGTTGGTCGTAGAGGGCCGCGAGGTCTCCGGACTCCTGGTGCGAGATCCGCTCGAGGAGGTCGCCTCGGGCCGTGGCCAGCATCGCGAGCATGGCCACTAGTTCGCCGGTGGCCCGGGCATCGGCGGGCGCGCAGCGAACCTGCGCCCGGATCTCGCCGCTGACGGCCTCGATGCGGTCGTCGAACTCGGCTTCCCGCAGCACCGCGTCCGGTGAGGTTCGGACCTCGTGGCACACCTGCCGCACGCGGCCCGCGAGGGCAGTCATGGTGCGCATCACTATCGCGCCAGGGCAGGTGAGCGTCAAGAGATCCCAGGCGACCGCGACTCCCGGCGGACGGGGTTCCGACCTTGGGCCGATGTGCTTCCGGGTTC
The DNA here is from genome assembly GCA_036269075.1 of Sporichthyaceae bacterium. Taxonomy (NCBI): domain Bacteria; kingdom Bacillati; phylum Actinomycetota; class Actinomycetes; order Sporichthyales; family Sporichthyaceae; species Sporichthyaceae bacterium. Next base: position 81,055 of record DATASX010000108.1, on the reverse strand, counting down.
TCGGGACCAGGCTTGGGGGATCCCCGAGCCCCCAGGAAGGGCGGCACCAGTGAACGTCTCCAAGGAAAGCCACATCGAGCGTCATGTTCTCGGCCCGCAGGTGAATTATCTCGGCGAGCAGGCGTACCCCGCTTTTTCGTTCGTGGACGTCACCCGCGCTGGAAACACGCTGTACTGCACCGGTGTGACCCCGACGCGGGGCACCCAGGACGAGAAGGTGTGGCCCTACAACCTGGAGGTCGTCTCCCCGGGGAACTTCCGGGAGCAGTACGACTGGGTGCTGGGCACCCTGGGCCGGATGCTCGAGCTGGCCGGAGCCCGTTTCCCGCAGGACGTCGTCAACGTCAACGTCTACACGACGGACATGCTCGCCCTCAACGAGTGCACGGACGTCTACGCCAAGTACTTCGGCGAGGCCTGGCCGGCGTTGACCTACCTTCAGGTGGCCGGGCTGTGGCATCCCGAGCAGATGGTCGAGTGCAACGCCGTCGCCGTGCTTCAGGACTGACGTTCCGTCACGAGCAGGAGGGCGCCATGTCGCACAAACATTCGATCGAGATGACCGAGGACGAACGCGAGGCGGCGGTTGTCCGCGCCCGGGAACTCGCTCCTGAGTTCCATGAGGCGGGTCCTGCCGCAGACAGCGACAACGCATTGCAGGTGCACCTGGCCGCCCTGTACAAGGACGCGGGCCTGGTCGATGTCGCCGTGCCTAAACGCTACGGAGGTCAGGGTGGGGACATCTGGACCGTGGCGCGGATCTCCCGTGAGCTCGCCAAGGGCGACCCGGCCTGTGCTCTCGCCTTCAACATGCACCAGACGATGGTCGGCATCTTCCGCGGGCTCCTGCCCGAGGACCTCGCGAAGCGGGTCTTCACCCGGATCGCCGAGGAGAAGCTGATCGTGTGTGCGCCGTTCTCCGAGGAACGCGCCGGTGTGGTCGGGCTGGCGGACACCGTGGCCCGGCCCAACCCGGACGGAAGTTGGCGCATCTCGGGAAAGAAGACCTGGGCCACGCTGGCCGAAGCGGCCGACCTTCTCTCCTTCAACGCCGTCGTGGTCGACGACGACGGGTTGCTGCCCGACGACCCGATGACACGGGCGATGTCAGAGCTCGCTTTCGTTCTTCCCATGGACACCCCGGGGATCTCGATCGAGCGGACCTGGGACGCTATGGGTATGCGCGGTACCGGTACTCAGACGGTCGTTTTCGACGAGGCGAACGCTCCCGCAGAAGCGAACGCGGGCCCCTTCCGCAACGGCTTGTTCAACGAGTTCGAGTGGGCAGCCCTGTCCTTCTCCGGGGTTTATCTCGGCGCGATGGAGAAGGCCTACGAATTCACCCGGGGCGTCCTGCGAACCAAGTCGATGGGCGCAACGATGGAGGGGAACGACGTCGCCCTGAAAAACCTGGGCTACGTCCAGGGTGCCCTCGGCGAGATGTACGTCCTGTGCCGGCAGTCGGCCTACGTCGTGCAGCAGATGTGCGAGGACTTCATCACCGACGACATGTCAGAGTTCTCGGGATCGTTGCCGCAGCGTCTCGGAAATCTGGAGATCGGGAAGTTGACCACGACCGAGAACGCCATCAAGGTCGTCGACCTCGGCATGCGGGCCATCGGTGGCTCGGCCTACCGTCGCGGGCATCTCCTGGAGCGGCTGTACCGGGACATGCGGTCGGGACCGTTCCACGTCCTGACCACGAATCAGATCATCGACCAGCTCGGCCGCTTCGAACTAGGTCTGTTCGACCCTCCGGTGGCCGCGGCATGACGGTCCAGGTTCGGCGGGTTTCACGAGCTATCGGATGATCGTGCTCGACGGCTACCTTGGCGGGCTCGACGCTGAACCTGGGTTGTCAACGACGCGTCCTCCTGGAGGTCGTAGACCAACTTTTCGCTACGGTTCGCCCCGCTCATAACCCAGAGGGTCACAGGTTCAAATCCTGTCCCCGCTACAAAGAAGTTGCAGGTCAGGGCCATGATCACGAAAACGTGATCGTGGCCCTTGATCGTTGTACGCAGTTTGTACGCAAACTTCGGCGACACGCCCGCTCTGGGGACACGACGGCCTCGGGGCCTGGATCCCCGGCTTGTCGCCGGTAACTGCAGACAGTGGTGCACAACCGGTGGACAACGGGGTGGGACTGTCGGGAGGGAGTAGTCGTGAGCGGGATCGGCCGACGTGGTCCGCGTCTTGACGTGACTCCGCGCGACCCGGGCCCGCCGGACTTCGCAGGCCAGTGGGTGGCGGTGAGGGACGGGCGAGTGATCGCCAGTCACCCCAAGGCGTCCGAGGTCGCCAAGGCGTTACTGGCGCTGGGCGAGGACGGCGAAGGCGCTGTGCTCCAACGAGTCGCCGGGCCGGTGGAAGCCGTCGCGATCCGCATGGGCTGATCTCGCGTCCGTGCCCAGCGAGGTCTACGGGTTCTTCCCGTACACGGAGGATCAGCGTCGCAGCGGGCGGACGGTTGCGCGACCCGTGCTCGACCTGAAGGTCAACGGTTCGCGAGTGGTGAGCTGCCGCGCGCTGGTCGACACCGGTGCGCCGTGGTGCGTGTTCGACAACTCCGTCGCCCTGCTCGCCGGGATCGACATGAGCGGCCAGCGCTCTGCCGGAACCGACGAACAGATCCATTTCCTGGGCAGTAGCCCGTGGGTGCGCTTCGTCGACGTCGACCTCCAACTGCCGCCACCGTTCCAGGACCACGCGTGGAGCGCTCGCTGCGGCTTCCTGCACGATGCCGATCTCCCGGTCGCGTTGGCCGGTGTGCTCGGGCAGGAAGGGTTCTTCGACCGTTGTGTCGTCACGTTCAACATGATCGACAACTACTTCGTGGTCGAGCAGCACCAGACGTTCCAGGATCGCCTCGGCGGGCAGGGCATCGACCCGTACGAGGCCTGGCAGATCCAGAACTACGACAGCGAATGGGCGCCACCCGGGACCTGACCGCGCCGCGGTCGGGTGACTAACTGAGTGACAATCGCGCCGCTCCCCGGCAACCATCCCCGGTCACCGCCGGACGGGTGCGCTGGTGGCGAGCGCGCGGAGCCCAGGCCCGGGCGCCGGTCGGTGTAGATGGCATGGAAGGGGTCAGGGGTTCGAATCCCCTCAGCTCCACGAGACTCCGGCGATCTGTGTTCGCGAAGAGCGCGAACCGGGTCACCTCGTCGTTTCATCGCGCCGCTTCGCGCTCGCTTAGCTCGCACACGGTCGGCGTGCGTCTTCGGATGTAGCAGCAGAGGTCGCGACGCCGGCGGTCTGCGGTCGATGCCGGGAGCCGACGGCAGGCACGCCGAGGTCCTTGAGCAGCGTCGCGCACATGTGCCGCATGTCGTGCGGGCGTAGGTCGGGCAATTCCGCTGTCCGGCAGAGCCGCTCGAAGCTGCGGTTGACGTTGCGCGGCTCGATGAGGTTGCCCATGGAGGTCGTCATGACCAGCCCGGAGTCGACCCAGAACAACCCGGCGAGATCGCGGTCGAGAGCCTGGCGTTCGCGTTGCTTGTCCAGGACTTCTGCGACGGGGTGGAGCAGCGGCAGGGTGCGACGGCTGGCGTGGGACTTGGGCGGCCCGTGGATCAGCTCTCCGCGGATGCGTTGCAGTTGGTTGCCGATCCGGATGACCCCGGAGTCGGTGTCGATGTCCGGCCGGCGCAGGCCGAGGACCTCGCCGCGGCGCAGTCCGTAGTACGCCATGAGCATCAGGGTGGGATGGAGCGGATCCTCGCGGGAGCTTTCGAGGAAGTGCCGGACTTGGTCCACATTCCAGAGCGGGCGAACGGTCAGCGGCGTCGAGGGCAAGGTGACGAGCTGGGCAACGTTGCGGACGATGATCTCCTCGCGCATCGCGCGATTCAGCGCGGCGGCAAGGGTCGCGACCATCGTGTGGACAGTGGTCGGGGTACTGCCGGCGGCGAGGCGGCCGTTGGCGAAGCGCTGGCAGTCGGCCACCGTGAGCCGGTCCAGGCGCTTGTCGCCCAGGTGCGGGGCGATGTGCACCCGGACCATCGACTCGTACTTGGCATAGGTCGCGGGCCGACGCGCAGTCCGCGATGCGCGGGGACTGGACCATCGCCTACCGCAAGTACGTCGGCCCACTCGGCACCTACCAACCCAACAGCCCCGGCTGAACCCCGGACCGCCTCGAAGGTGACCCCCTTCAACTATGGGCGCGGGACTGGCCCGCCGTCGAAGGCGTCATCGGCCGGTTCAGGACCGGGGGAGTGTCTGACGGTACGTCAGGCGTTGGCGTGACGGACGCGCCAGGCGGCACCGCACGTCGGTCCGCACCGTCCTGCGGGCAGACCAGCACAACGAACTTGCCTGCCATTCGGCCAGCACCAACAAGCCCGAAACACACTCGGGGCGGGTCAGGCCCACGGATCAGGTCAAGGGCCCGCGGCACTGCTCAGGACGGCCCGGACGAGCCGGTGCATGTGCCCGGAGGTGGCGCGCCGGCTGAGCCGCGCGTCGCGGCGGAGGATCTTCCAGGTGAGCACGTCGGTGGCCACGGTCAACAGCTCGACGAGCTCTGCGCGGTCGGCCCGGCCGTCGAGTTGGGGGGCGAAGACCTCCTCGACCCAAGCGCGGTGGAACTTGCGCCCGATCGTGACCACGCGCCGGGCCAGGTCCTCGGTGTGTTCGACGGCTTGCAGGCGTACCGCCCAGTCGCCGGTCCGTTCGTAGGAGCCGACGATGACAGCGACCGCGGCCCCGACATCACCGACCGGTGCCGTCCGCTCGCCCCGCACGCGAACGACCTCCAGATCCCAGGCGGCCTCGAACAGGGCATCCTTCGTGCCGAAGTGACGCAGCACGGTCTGGACGCTGACGCGCGCCCGCTCGGCCACGTCGGTCAGCGCGATCTGGACCGACAGCTGTTCGTAGGAAAGTTGGTTCACCGCGTCCAGGATCCGCTGCCTGGTCTCGGCTGTGGACTCCGCGCGGGCCCGCATCGTGTAGCTACGCGTCATTTGGAGTTGACTCTAGCCCACTCGAAAGCGTAATTTCGTGCGAACAGGCGCTCACGTCAAAATGGTGGGCGGTGAGACCGTTGACGCTACGACCGCGGCGTTTCCTGATGGTCACCTGGGACGGTGGGAGCAACCGAGCCGCATCGGGTCTTGCTGTTCTGCCGGCCGCGGACCGCTTCCTCAGCCGCGCTGAGGGGGTTCGACAAGTTCATCGCAACCCACTCCCGAGGAGGGATCATCGTGACCACACCGGCGGATCGGGCCGTGCGAACTGCGCGTTCGATCGAGAGCACCACCAAGGCGCAGGCCTTCGAGCTGCGCGCGGCGGAGATCGTGGCCTGGACCGAGCTGTTGGCAAGCCTCGGCCCGGACGACTGGTCGCGACCGACCCCGTGCACGTTGTGGGACGTCAAGGACATCGTCGGGCACCTGTGCGGGCACGCCGAGGAGGACCTGCGTCCCTGGTTGTTCCCGCTGCGTGATCGACGCGCGGCCCGCCGTCACCCGCAGATGTCCTACATCGACGCCCACATGCAGGTCCAGGTCGAGGAGCACTTGGGGATGACCCCCGCGCAGGTGTACGAACGGTTCGTACGCGTGTGGCCGCGCGCCAACCGTCGGTTGCGCCGGGTCCCGGGCATCGTCCGGCGGCTGCGGGTGCCCACGGGTCTGACCCAGCCGTCGAAGGTCTCGATCGCCTACCTGCACGACGTGATCCATGCCCGCGACCTGTGGATGCACCGCGACGACCTCTGCCGGGCGATCGGCACGACGTTCGCACCCGGCACGCACACCCCCGACGTGGTCGAACAGGTTCTGCGTGACCTCGACGAGCACTGGCCCGGCCCCACCGTGATCCTGGAGCTCACCGGTGCAGCCGACGGTGCGTGGCAACTGGGCATCGGGGCGCCGGTGGCCACTGTCCGCGCGGACGCCGTGTCATACATGCGTGCCCTGGCCGGGCGCGACAGCGATCCAGCGGCACAGGTCGTCACCGGCGACCCCGCGACTGCCGCTCTCGTCACCGCCGCCCGCGTCCTGTTCTGAGCATCCGACCCGAGCCCGATCGCGTCGATTGCCGACGGGCGTGCCGCCGCCGCTACAGCCGGATGTATCGGATCCGATTCACGGCGGCAGAGGATCCTCCGCCGAGAGTCGGCGCCTGCCTTACGAGGCCGTCAGTTCTTCCCCGGGGGCTTGCTCGGCGTGCCGACGTGATCCGCACGTGATATTCCTGTGATGCATGCATTCTGCTACCACGAATCGCGTCCACGACCTTGCAGATCCGCGACGTCCCCGGATGACGCTCTGGATGGAGCGGTACCGAGCCGATTGAGCTTGTCGAAGGATCTCCAGGGGTCTACGTCGAGGGACGGAGCCGAATCACTCGATGGACAGACGGCTGATCTGGTGCGCGTGGACCGCGTAAAGGAAGGGGCCGGGGTCAGCGCACGCAGCGACCATGCGGCCGACGTTGTCGAGGAACCGCTGGGCCATCTCGGCTGCGCGGAAGTTGCCGCTCGTCAGGACGAAGGCGCGGACTCCGGCGTCGCGCAAGGCGGCTCGCTCCTCCCCGCGGCGCCGGATCCGGTCGTCCTTCATCAGCACAGCCCAACCCGCCGCTCCAGCCATGTACAGCCACTCCTGGTCCGCAACCGACTCGTCGGCGGGAATGCCGTAGTGCTCGGCGAGGGTGGTCAGGTCCAGGCCACCGGCCCGAAGCAGCCCCGGGACCTGGATTCGTCCGAGGCTACGGTCGAGGAAGAGGTGCGGCAGCCCCTCGGGATGACCGCTATGCGGCGCGGAGGGCGACACGGACGGCGTCCTCCAGTTCTGGGAGCGGTACGCCGTATTCCTCGCTGACAACCCGCAGCGGTTCTCCGGATCGGAACATCGCGAGCACGTCTTCCAGACGCGCGCCGCCGCTGGTGAAGATCGGTTGGCCGAATCCGCGGTCGGGGTCCGCGACGATCTGTGCGGTCCCGTACCGCGGCAGCCGGATCAGCCGCGCATAGCCCTTCGTGTCGAACTCGACGCCACGCAGGTAGGTCTCGACGACCTCGGCAAACACCCGCTGACCGTGTCGGACCACCACGAGCTCGCGGACGGAGCGTCCCTCGGGAGTGTCGCCAGTGCGCTCCGCGTAGTCGTAGAGGACCTCCGCGCCGTCCGTGAAAAGCCGCTTGGAGGCGAGAACGTGCTCGAAGCCCAACTCGTCCTGCAGCAGCGCCAGCGCGGGCCGAATGCGCTGCAGGGGCACCCCGGCCTCGCGGATCGCGGCGAGGACAAGACCTTCGGCAAGACCGATGAATGGGACGCTCGCCTGACCCCGGGGGGCGGGGGCGAACGTGACCACCGGTGCCCCGACCGAGGTGATGCCCCCGGGTCGATCCCGGGTGTAGCCCCGACCCCAGGTCGCGAATGTCGAGGTGGGCACGCCGACGAATCGCGCAGCCTCAGCGACGGTGTAAAGCGGGGCGTTGAAACGCTGACTCAGGTCTGCCATCTCAGCCTCCTCCCGACACCATCCGTGCGCGCACAGTGTCCCTCACCGGACCCACAGAACGCCGGAACAACCCGGCGCCCGTGAGACCCAGTGAGCGCTGGTTGAGCGGCCACGAGGCCCCGATTTCGGGCCTCCGTCATGTCGGGGCTGCGGATTCACGCAGTGCCGAACGGGTTGTCGATAGCAATCTTCCAGCCGTCGCTGCCGCGACGGGCGACGTCGGATGCAGAACCCCGCAGGTCGACCGGTGAGCCGTCCGGGCCCGCGCCCGAGATCACCCAATCGGCGACGACGAGGCCGACATCGCCGGCTTCGATGCTGTGCCGGACCTCGACGTGGATCGGCAGCTTCAGTGCCAGGAATTGGCGCAGGGCGGCCCGTACGTCTCCGGCCGCGGTGAGCACGGTGCCGGGCTGCGGTACGAAGGCCGCGCCCTGCTCGCACAGCGCCAGCATGCCGTCCAGGTCCCGGGCGTTGAAGCGAGCGGCCCAGGTGGGGTGCAGATCGGTCAGTTCGGTGATCACGGTCGGTCTCCTCACAGCCCGTTGACGAATGACTCGATCGCGGCGGCGGTCTCGGTCGGCGTTTCGATGTTGGAGAAGTGACTGCGCCCGGACACCCGTTGCACGTCGAACCACGGGTGCCGCGTGCCGAAGTCCTGCTGCGCCGCCAGGTACGCGTCGTCGGTCGGTTGTGCGTAGACGTGCAGGAACGGCGCCGGGTCCTCGGCGAGTGCGGCGACCGGCGACCCCTGCCGCGCGAAGTCAGCGGCGATCTCCCGGCCTGCGCGGGACCACATCTCGAAGCTGTATTGCCCCATGCGGTCCACAAAGGCGTGCACCGCGGTGGACGCGACGCCCGTCGTCCACATCTGGAACAGCGCGCCGCGCACCTGCTCCCACTGCGCGGGATCCTGCAACCCAGCCAGGGCGCCCATGAAGGGCGGAGGCGGGCCGAGCACCATCCAGTCCAGCGACACGATGCCGGGCACCCGCTCGATGCCGAGTCGGCGCTGCAGCTCGATCGCGACCCAGCCGGCGTGTGACTGGGCCACCGGGACCACTCGTTCCAGGCCGGCCGCTTCGACGACCGTCAGCGCGTCGTCGAGCAGGTCTGCGGAGCCGAAGTCCGCGACGTTCCGCGCCGAGCCGCCGTGGCCCCGCCAGTCCAGCGCGACACAGGTGCGGTGCCGGCCGGTCAACGCCAGCAGATCGTGGAAGCCGGCGCGGTCGGTGCACCAGCCGGGCAGCATCAGCAGTGCCGGCCCCCCGTCGCCCACTCGGTCGTATGCGATCCGCACCTTGGTCGCCGTCGTCATGTCGTTCTCCTTGTTGGCCCGTTGCCTGACAAGGAGGACTCTCGTCGTGGCGCGAGGCCAGGACATGGGGGTGACCCGACACTCAACCGACGGGTTCCCCCACTTATCCCCCACCGGTACGGGCGGCGAAGGCGACCAGTTCTGTGCGGGTGCGCAGATCGGTCTTCGCGGTCAGGTTGGCGATGTGCCGCTCGACGGTGCGCGGCGACAGGAACAGGCGCCCCGCGATCTCGTTGTTGCTCAGCCCCCCGCCGAGAAGCGCGAGCACCTCGGCCTCACGCTCGGTGACGCCGTGCTCCCGCAGCACCAACGGGACGCCGGAACCCGCGCGCCGCCGCGGCACCGGTGCACCCGCCTTACCGAGCAAGGAGCGGCAGGCCGCGACGAGCTTGCGTTGGCCGTGCTCCTCGAACTGGGCCAGCGCGGGCACCAACCACGCGGCCGGCTCGCCCCACCCGTCGGCAATGGCAGCCTCGGCGACGAGCCGGCGCCCGAGGTTGCGGTACCAGGTCAGGTTCTCGAGCACCTCGTCACCGGCGGCGAAGGACGCCAGGGCAGCCTCGTGGCGGCCGGCCCGGCCCGCCGACACCGCCTCGGCAAGGTGGACCAACCCACGAACCAACGATTGGGCGGCGGCCCCGGATGCCCGGACCTCGGCGCACGCCGCTTCGCCGTCGCGGTCCTCGACCGCGCACACGAGTGCCCACAGGCCGCGCGGGGGCATCGCAGGGCTGGCGGGGCTCGTCCGGAGCAGGTCCATCATGGTGTCCAGTTCGCGCAGCGCGCGCCGGCGGTTCTCGTCAATGAGCGAGAGCTCCGCCCGGCACAGTCCCCACATGAGCCCGGCGACGACGACGTTGTCGCCCGCGACCGTCATCGCCTCCTCGACGAGGGACTGCATGCGCGCGCGGCGGCCGAGGCGGCCCTGCGCGGCGGCCTCGCCGACCAGGCTGATGGCGAGCAGTTCGTGCATCTGCAACCACCGTGCCGCTTCGCTCGCGCGCCGGCACGCGGCGATCGCATCCTCGTTGTCGAAGTTGTAGGTGAACCAGGCGCCCAGGTGCAGGTCGATCTGGGCGACGGTCACCAGCGCACCCGTCGAGGTCGCGAGTTCTCGCGCCAGATTCAGCTGACGGGGCGGACGCATCGTCATGAAATCGATCGTCCCGACCTCGAACAGTGCCCGGATCCGCAGCAGCTCCAACCCGTGGAGCGCAGCGACGTTGCCCGCGTCCAGGTACGCCTGCTCGGCACGGTCGACGTCGGTCGTACGTGCGCAATGACCGATCAGCAGCAGGGCTTCACAGGCGAGCTCGGGCAGACCGAGCCGGTCGGCGTCGGAGCGCACGGACCGTGCCAGCGCGCCGGCCTCTTCGAGATCGCCGCGGCCGTAGGCGATCTGAGCGGCAGTCACATCCACCGCGGCAGACAGGCCCGGATCTGCGGCTCTCGCAGCGAAGTCGCGCGCCAGGGTGAGGTGACGTTCGGCCACGGCCCAGCGGGTGGCCGCCGCGGCGACCCCGGCCAGACGCGCGTGGACGGCTCCCACCCGGCCCGGCGGCGCGCCGAGGGCAGCCAACGATTCGATGAGGACATCTCCGAGCTCGAGGGCCGGATCGACCTTGCCTGCCCCGGCGAGTGCCTCGCACAGCGCGTCCATCGCGTTCGCCTCGGACGCGGGATCATCGGCCACCCGTCGGGCGTGGGCGAAGGCCTCCTCGGCGCTGGTGAGAGCACCGCGGGCCAGCGATCTGCGACCGGAGGAGATGAGCAGCTCGCTCGCCCGGCCGTCGCCTGCGCGCTCAGCGAGGCGAGCAGCCAGGTCGCACCACTCCCCCCGCAAATCGGGATGCGCCGCGGTGATCGCGTCCAGCGCGCGCCGGGCGAGTTCGGACCACTGTGCGGGCAACAGCCGCTCCAGGACGGCGTCGCGAGTCAGCGCGTGCCGGAATTGCACCGCTCCCAATCGCGTCGGGTCGGCGACCAGCAGTTGCGCGTCGACCCCGGCACGCAGGGCGTCCAGCACGACCTCGGCCGGTTCACCGGTCACATCGCAAAGCAGCGTCCAGTCGAAGCGTCTGCCGAGCACGGCGGCCGTGACGAGAATGCGTGCGGCGTTGCCCAGCGACGCGAGCCGGTGCTCGACGCTGTCGGACACGGTGCGGGGCACCTGCGGCTCGAGGTTCCCGGCCACGGCCCAGCCGGCACCGTCGTCCACGAGCGCGCCCGCCTGGACGGCCCCGGCAAGCAGCTCCTCGACGAAGAAGGGCACGCCGTCGGCGCTCGCCGCGAGCAACGCCTGCACCGACTCCGGGACGTCGGCGCTCGCCAGGCAGGCGCGCGCCATCTCGTCGGTGTCGGCAGGGGTCAACCGCGCCAGCCGCGCCACCGACACCGCCCGCCGCGCAGCCAGGACGTTGACCAGGTCGACGGCAGGGCCCGCCGGCTCCGAGCGCACGGTGCACACCAGCATCACCGGTTCGGACGCGAGGTTCTCGCAGAGGTACTCGACGATGGTCAACGTCTCGGGATCGGCCCACTGCAGGTCCTCGAGAATGAGCAGGCAGCCACGTCCGCGCCCGATCGCCCGCAGCAGCCGCACGATCGCTTCGGCGAGCACGACGACGGACTCGTCGATCGCGGAGAATTCCCCTTGGCGCCACTGCGGCAGCAGACGCGCCAGCGAGCTGCGGAACGGCGTCAGCTCGGCCGGCTCGGGCAGGTCCTGGTCGCGGAAATAGGACAACAGCGCCTCGGACAGCGGGCGGAAGGCCACCGTGCCGGACGGCTGGGTCGCCCGTCCCAGCAGCACCGGCAGCCCGAGTCCGCGGGCTGCGTCGAACGCCTCCCGGACGAGCCGCGACTTTCCGATCCCAGCCTCACCCAGGATGAAGGTCGCCGAGCCGCGTGCTGACATCGCCTCGCGGATCGCGCCGTTCAGTTCGCGCAGCTCGCGGTCGCGTCCGATGACCGTCGGGCAGAGCAAACCGCGCACGGGACGAGTATCGCGCGAGGCACAAGGCGTTGGCCGACGCGATTCGGCCGCCTGACGCAACCACGGGCGGGGTTGAAACAGCTGAGGCGACAAATCGGGCGCCGGGTGTCCCACCCGTTTCAACTATGCCCAGGGGTTGCTCGGCGGCCAGGTTCCGCTGAGCGCGACCCGTTGCCACGGACAGAACGGCGGTGGACTGTTCCTCGCCGAGTTCCACGCTCCGCGCGGCCACGGAGCGCCGCTGCACGTGCACGCCGGCGCGGACGAGATGTTCTACGTGCTGAACGGCCAACTCACGGTCGAATTCGCCGGCGAGCAGCGCACGGTCACGGACGGGGGTTTCGTCTTCGGCCCACGCAATGTCGAGCACCGCTTCCGCGTCGACTCCGAGGAGGCCCACTTCCTGTTGTTGACCACCCCCGCGGGTTTCGAGGACTTCGTCCGGGCGGCCGGCGAACCGGCGACATCCCCCGGGCTGCCCGCGCCGAGCGCTCCTGACATCGACCTGCTGATGCGGGCAGCGGCCGAGAACGGCATCCAGATCATCGGGCCACCGCTGGAAGATCCGCCCCTGTAGCCCAGCATCATCGACGTGGTCGACTGCGCGCATCAGAAGGGTCAGTCCCGAAGCATCCGGGCAAGGGTCTGCAGCAGCGTCCAGGAGATGGCCGCATTGCTCTGCACCAGCGGCCGGAAGTCCCACAGCGTGATCCCTCGGCAGACCAGCTCGCCGTCCGCGGTGACGGTGGCCGATCGGACGCCCTGATCCAGCAGCGCAATCTCGCCGAAGTAGTCACCCGGGCCCAAGGTCCGTCGAAACGCACCCTGCACAGTCACCGTTGCCGTTCCCGAATCGATCAGATAGAACGCCGCGGCCTCGGAACCCTCCTTGGCGACGGTCTCGCCGGGCGCGAACACCCGCGCCGTGAACAGCCGCGCGATGGCGTCGCGATCGGGCGCGGCGAGCTCGGAGAACAGCGGCACGTGCACGATTGATTCGCCCAAGGACGCCGGTTCGGCCGGTGCCGCCGCCGGCACGGAGCCTGCGGAGCTCGTGATCGCCCGGCACTGCAGCAGGTAGAGCGCACCGCCGGTGAATGCCCACTCGATGTCCCGCCCCGGGCCGTATACCTGCTCGCACCGCTCGGCCAACGCGGCCAGGGCGTGCAGTTGCTCGTCGCCCAGGCACAGTGTTTCCCGCATCGCGCCGGCGATCGGTTCGTCGACCGTGCCGCCTTCGGGGGCGGGGCGGATCGCGATCTTCTTGAAGCCCGGCGTACGTTCCAGCACCTCGCCGCCGCGGGTCACCCGGAAGGAGTCGGGAATGACCCGGCCCGCCACGACCGCCTCGCCCAGACCCCAGTTCGCCTCGATCAGGCACTCGTCCGCGTCGTTGATCGGGTTGCGGGTGAACATGACGCCCGCGGTGTCGGGCGCGAGTAACGACTGCACGACGACGCCGACGCTCGGCCGCTCGAACACGCCGAGCCGCTTGCGGTAGGTGATGGCCGAGTCGGAATTGGCCGACCACCAGACCTCGCGCACCGCCTGTTCCACGTCGTCGACCGACCGCACGTTGAGCACGGTCAGGTGCTGACCGGCGAAGCTGGCGCCGGCGGAGTCCTCGCCAACGGCCGAGGAACGCACCGCGACCGGCATCGGCAGCGAACGCACGGCATCACGCAACGCAGCCGTCGCCCCGGCCACACCGGCCGCGATCTCGTCGACCTCGGCGCCGGGCAGGGCGACGCCCGGCGGGACCGGCAGCCCGGCTCGCAGCGCGTCGCCCAGACCCACCGCCTTAGCGCCGTACAGCGCCTCGCTGTCTGTCTCGACCAGCGGGACTATCCCGGTCAACCGAGCACCGTGACCTCACCCTTGTCACCGTCCACCCGCACGCGGGCACCATCCGGGATCCGCTCGGTCGCGTCGCGGGTGCCGACGACCCCCGGAATGCCGTACTCCCGGGAGACGAGTGCTGCGTGCGAGAGCGCCCCGCCGCTGTCGGTGATGATCGCCGTGAGCAGCGGCAGCAGGACATTGAAGGCCTCGGTGGTCGCCTCGGTGAGAAGGACGTCGCCCTTCTGAATGCGGTTGAAATCCGCCGGCCCGGCGACGCGCCGGACGATCCCTTCCCGCACGCCGGAGCTGGCCGCAAGGCCACGGATCACCGTGGCCTCGTGCTCCTCCTGCGAGCTGCCGAACATCTCGCTCATCGCGATCCCCACCGCAGCCATCAGGCGCTGCATCGGGGGCGGGAGCTGGGACGGGTCCGGCGGCGCCATCGGAGCGTCACCGATGTGCATCGGCGCGTCCTTGGCTGTGTACGTCTGGTGGTACGTGAGGCGGGCCGCCAGCTCGTCGGCGGTCGGCGCCGCCGATCCTTCGAGCACCGCGCACATCTCCTCGATGTCCGCGAAAACGAAGTGTTCGGCATCGTGCAGTCGCCCGCGCTCGGTGAGGCGACGGCCGGCGGCCATCGCGGCGCGGCGCATCAGTCCGGACGCCCAGATGTCGCTGTAGACGCCGCGCTCGTCGCGCACCGAGTAGCCGATGCGCGCCTCCGTCAGGAGGTCGTCGAAGGACTCGCGGTGCTGCTCGGGAACGTGGCTGCGGACTTCCGCGACCTGCGCGGCCGTGTCCACCTCGACGCCGATCTCGTCGATGGCGGTTGTGATGGAGCGCAGGAGGACCTCGGGCATCTCCAGTGCGTAGCGGCCTGAGATGTCGAAGCCGTCGAGCAGGCGACAGCCGACGAAGTCGAGGTAGTCGTTCAGCGCCCGGCCGGTCGCCGAGTCCGCACGCCGGAGGCTCTCCAGCAGTGCCCCCGGCTCGTCGCCGGAGTCGAGGGCCTTTCGCGCGGCCGGGTCAGCGCGGTAGGCCGCGACCAGGGCGGCGTGCTGCGCGGACCCGCCGCCGGAAACCAGTGACGCGCCACGCATCAGTCCGAGCAACTTCACCGTCGGCAGGCCGGTCCACGCCTGCGTCTGGACGAGGAAATCACCCGCCGGGATGACCGCGGTGCCGGTGAACGCCATGTGCTGGCGGATCATCACGGCGTGGTGCTCGCGGCAGCGGCGCAGGTGGGCCACCAGCGCGTCGTCGGTCAGTTGATCGGGGTCGATCGCCTGGATCTCCCGGTGGGCCCGCACGGAGTTGGGCTTGCGGACCTGCTCCCACTCCGTCGCCTGGTCACGCCACCCTTTTTGCTCGAACACCTCCGCGGCCCGCGCCAGGCGGCCCGGGAACTCCTCCGGCGCCACCGGCACCATCTGCGAATAGCAGAAGCCGCTCGGGTACGCGGTCAGCCTCGTCCGCAACGGGATGCCGTAGAACGCCATGAAGTCGCCGAACCCGAGGCTGAACGGCTCGGGGTGCATCTGGGCCCAATAGGCGGTTACCGGCCGGGGGAAGTGCACCGGATCGAGCTCCCACGGTCCCGGGCCGGGCGGGGTGAACGTCAGTTGCTGCTTGGACGCAGAGGTCACCGGAGTTCCTCTCTCGGGGTTGAGGCCATCAGTCTCGTGCTGCCCCCGCGGACCGGTCAGTCCGGGTTGTTCAACTCCGGCAGACCCTATTCGTCGAATTCCTGGGCGATGTCGGCGAATTCGTGGACCAGGCGTGTCCGTCTGGTGGCGATCCAGGCCAGACAGACCTGGTTGAGGGCGATGTCCTCCACGGGGAGGTGGGTGATGTCGGGTCGGGTGTAGTAGGCGGCGGTGGAGGCGGGGATGATCACGATGCCGTGTCCGGCCGCGACGTGTTCGAGTTTCTCCTCGATGCTGCCGAAGCTCGGGTGGCCGGATCTGGTGCCCTCGCGCAGCTCGACGGCGATGTCCCGCCACTCCGGCACCGCGTCGGGGTCCTGGAGCAGGTGCTCGTCGGCGAGGTCGGCGACGGTGACCGACTCCTTGCCTGCGAGCCGGTGGTCAATGCGCAGCGCGACCATGCGGGGCTCGGTGTGCAGCGGGCGAACGCTCAGCCCGCGTGTGTCGATCGGCAGGCGCACGATGCTCACGTCGACTCGTCCCTCGTGCAGCACCTCGACCTGGTCGTGCCAGGAGGTGCGGAGGAGTTCGACCGTGACCTGCGGATGCCGGGCGGTCAGTTCGCGCACTGCGGCGGTCACGGTGATGCCCGGCATGAACCCCACGCTGAACCTGGATCTGCTGCGGGCCGCCAGGGCCACCCGCCGCTGCAGCGCGTTCGCGGAGGCGAGCAGCGGTCGGGCGTCCTCGAGCAGCTGTCGGCCGGCTGCGGTCAGTTCGGTGGAGCGCCGGTCGCGCAGGAACAACTGGACGTGGAGCTCGTCCTCGAGGGCTCGGATCTGGCGGGACAGCACCGGTTGTGCGATGTGCAGGCCGGCGGCGGCGCGGCCGAAGTGGAGCTGCTCCGCTACGGCGACGAAGTACCGAAGTTTGCGCAGATCGAGGTCCATCCGGCGAACATATCGACGCCTCCTAGCGTTGTCGGTCCGCTAGTTGCACAGGCCAGGTGCGCTCAGACCAGGAGCGCCCCGCCGTCGATTCGCTGGACGGTACCGGTCGCCCATGGCTGGGTCATGCAGTAGAGGTAGGCGCGGGCGACGTCCTCGGGCTCGCCAACTCGACCGGCGGGCAGGCCGGCCCCCCTGTCCTTGAACATCTGCTCACGGGCCGCGTCGGGCATGCCCTGCCACAGCGGCGAGCGCACCACGCCAGGGGCGACCACGTTGACCCGCAGCGGTGCCAGCTCAACGGCCAGTGAGCGGGTCAATGACTCGACGGCACCGCAGACGCTCGACGCGATGGCCCAGCCCGGGCCGCCGCGGGCGCCGGCCGCCCCGCTGGTCAGCGTGATCGAACCGCCGGCGCGCAGGTGCGGCACCGCGGCCTGCACTGCGGCGAGCGCGCCGAAGTAACGCAGCCCGAAGAAGCTGCGGGCGGCCTCCAGGTCCAGGGTGTCCAGCGGCATCAGCGCGAGCGGGTCACCCGCGGTGAACACGAGATGCTCGAACTGGCCCACCTCGCCGAAGAAGGCACGCACCGCACCTGCGTCGGCGAGGTCCAGCGCGCGGCCGGCGGCCGTGGCCGGTAGCTGCGCGAGCGCCCTGTCCACGCTCGAGCGCCGACTGGACGCAACCGTGACCCGCGCGCCCTCGCCGGCCGCAGCGGCCGCCGTCGCGAAGCCGATGCCCGACGTGCCGCCCAGGACGACCACGTGCTCACCGTCGAGCCTGCCCATTGCCTGTCCCATGAGAATTCCCTTCCGCAGTGGTGGATGGCTTCCACCATGCGGCGGCCGACCAGGCGGCGTCCAAGACCTGTCATCGCCTCTGTGATACCCGCAGGGCATCACGTAGGGCCGGACTATCTGCGGCATCCATCGCCGCGTTGCCCAACCACCCAAACTCGGCCTGTGCACCCGCCGATGCGGGCAGCGACAATGTGGTGGTGGACGGCGAGGGTTTGCGGCGGCGGGAGTTCCTGCAGCGGGCTGGGCTGTTTGGCGGGCTCGTGGTCCCGGCCGCTGTGCTGCGCGGGCAAGCGGGTGGGCCTCGCCTTCGGTCGGACGCACCTGCGGATGACGGGCCGCTCGACGACCTCACCCCCAGTCCGCCGGTCGTTCCGTTCCAGGCGGTGTTCCGCACGCCGCCCGTGCTGAAGCCCGCCCGGGTCGACGCGCACACGGACTACTACGAGCTCACCATGCGGCCGGCGGCGCTTGAGATCCTGCCCGGCTGGACGACCACCGCCTGGGGATTCGACGGCCAGTTCCCCGGCCCGACGATCAAGGCCCGCAGTGGACGGCGGGTCGTCATCCGACAGACCAACCAGTTGCCCGGCGCCAAGCCCAGCATCCATCTGCACGGCGGCCACGTCGAGGCGAGCTCCGACGGCCACCCGACCGACGTCATCGCCACCGGCAAGGCCAAGGACTACGTCTATCCGAACCGGCAGATCGCCTCGACGCTGGCTTATCACGACCACCAGATGGGCCGGACCGGTCCCAACGTCTACATGGGGTTGCTCGGTGCCTACCTGATCGAGGACGAGGTCGAGGCCGCCCTCGACCTTCCGTCCGGCGACCACGACGTGCCCTTGATCATCCAGGACCGGGCCTTCCGCCTCGACGGATCACTGCTCTACTCCCCCGACATGATGGAGGGCGCGCTCGGCGACGTCGTCCTCGTCAACGGTGTCCCACAGCCCCGGTTCGAGGTCGCCAACCGCCGCTACCGACTCCGGATTCTCAACGGGTCCAACGCCCGGCCGTACGAGCTGAGTCTGAGCTCGGGTCAGGTGTTCATGCAGATCGCCACGGACGGCGGCCTGCTGCCCCACCCGGTGGCGCGGACCACGATCCCGCTGTTCCCGTTGGAACGGGTGGAGGCCGTGGTCGACTTCGCCGATGTGCCGGTCGGGTCCCAGGTCGTCCTGCGCAACGAGTTGGACCAGGGTCGGACCGGGCTGGTCATGCGCTTCGACGTCAAGCGCCGGGAGAAGGACCAGTCCAGACTTCCGACCGCGCTCCGGCCGCTCGAACGTCTGGCGGAGGCGTCCGCCCAGACTCGGCGGGACTTCAAACTCGGCATGAACATGGCCGGCGGCATGGGCTGGACGATCAACGAGCAGCGGTTCGACCCCGCCCGTGTCGACGCGTCACCCCGGCTGGGAGCGACCGAGATCTGGCGCTTCGTGAACGACTCAGGGATGTCGCACCCGATGCACGTCCATCTCGACATGTTCCAGATCCTCGACCGCAACGGCGCTCCGCCGGCGGACGGAGACGCCGGCTGGAAGGACACGGTTGCCGTCGGACCCCGCGAGACCGTGCGCGTTCTCGTCCGCTTCACCGACTACCCGGGCCGCTACCTGATCCACTGCCACAACCTCGAGCATGAGGACAACGCGATGATGGCTCAGTTCGAGGTGCGGTCCTCGTAGCTCGCGCCGGCGACGTGGGCCGCCTCCGCCCGGATGGGGTTCCGACGCGTCCCACGGGTGCGTGAGGATGTGGCGCATGGCCATTCTTCGCGTCCTGGACAGGCATTCGGTTCGGCTCGGCACAGGTCTCGCCGCGGCCCTGGTCGTGGTCGTCGGGTTCCCCTCAGCGTCTGCCGAGGCTTCGAGCAAGCCTCCGGTCGTGAACGTCAGCCTCGACACGACGAGGACGCCGAAACTCAGTGGGGCGGGCCACCTGCAGGCGGGCTGGGTGACCTTCCAGGTGAGCGCGGCCGACGGCCTTCTGCACTTCGTGTCGTTGGAGCGGGATCTGCCGGGTGCTCCGAGCCCCTCGGCCAAGGCGAGCGCGCAGTTGCGCGGGATCCACCCGGCGACGATGCGGCAGCGCGCCTCGGCACAGAGTGGTGGATCCGGGCGAAGCGCTCCGGCTACCTCCGAGAGCTACGCAGACCAGGCCAAGGACGTGCGGGCGGCGGAGAAGGAATTCGTGCCGCTCGGGGGCACCCAGGTCAGCGGCAGGACCTCGTCGGCTTTCACCGTCCAGCTCCCCGCAGGGACCGTCGTCCTGTCCGACGCCCCGTTCACCACGGTTTCGATCACGGTTGGCAAGGGCGCCAACCACAGCAAGCCCGAGCGTGCCGACGCCGTCGTCTCGGAGGGTTCGGACAACGTCTTGCACTCGCCGAGCACCCTGCCGAGAAGCGGCACTCTCGAGATTCGCGACACGAATACCAGCGGTGCGGGCTGGCACTCGATCATGCTCATGCAGTTGGGCAAGGGCGTGGGCGAGGCCGCGATCAAGAAGTGGTTCGGCCAGACCGGGAACTCCTTCAGCCCCGCGCCGTACGTGGAGACCCCGGTGACTGGACCATTCAGCAGGCTCGCGGCTCGGCACTCGATCTACTTCGTCTACAGCCATCTGAGTCCCGGCAAGTACGCACTGGCCGATGCCGAGATCGACGACCGGACCGGCCACGTCCACGCCGCGGGACGGTCGGTCGAACTCATCACCGTGAAGTGACAGCGGGTCAGGCCGGCAGGTACTTCGTCCAGCGGTCGGTGCCGGTGTGGATGAAGAGTGCGGCCGGGCAGGACGGGGCGGTGGCCGGGACGCCGTAGACCTCTCGGCGCGGGATGTCGGGCGGGTACTCGAACAGCGGCTCGACGACCTGCCCGTCGTTCACCTCGCCCTGGGTGAGGTCGGTGACGGCCTCGCGGTAGACCTTGCCGCAGGAATTGATGTGGTCGCCGACGTCCAGGCCGGGCCAGGTGCCGTAGGAGCGGTCGAAGTCGACCGACCAGCCGACCGCGGCGCCCAGCGCGGAGAGCACGACCAGGTTGCGCAGGACCCGCCACCATCGGCGCCGTGGGCGCCGTGGGCGCGCGGCGCCGAGCGTCGGTGACGACCTGGCCACCGTTCGATTGTCACCGAAACGGGGCCGGTTGCACCCCGAATGGGCGTGTTGGGTTCACTCCTCGATGACGGCGTCGAACGTCGTCGTGGTCATCCGGGTCTCGACGTCCAGGTGGTCGCCTACCGCGGGCGGGTCGACCTTCGCCGGCAGCCACAGCAGCGAGACCTGCATGTGTGGGGGCTCGGCGAACCAACGCTGCTTGCCTGCCCAGGAGAACGGGCTCAACGCCAGGTTGACGCCGGCCAGGCCCGCCTCGGCGACGGTCTTCGCGCGCGGCACCAGACCGGCGACCGAACGTGGGGCGGACAATCCGATGCCGTGCGCGGTGCCACCGGCGACCACGACCACGCGCCCGGCCGCCTTGGCGCGGTGTTGCCGGTAGCCGAAGCGGTCGCCGCGCTCCAACAGCTCGACGTCCAGCACCTTGGCCCGCGCCCGCAGCGCGCCCCGGTCGCCCAGCCACAGCCGGGTGCCGATCCGCGACCGGAAGCTCGTCCCCGGGTGACGCTTCGTCAGTTCGGCGACCTCCGGCGCGCTCAGGTGGCTCACCCAGAAGGTGGCGGTCGGCAGACTCGCCGCGGCGACCGCCTGCACCCACACGTCGACCTCGGCGACCGGGTCGACGCCGTCGGGGCGGTCCAGCGGCAGGTGCAGCGCGAAGCCCTCGAACCGGCACGCCGCCAGGGCCTCGGTCATCGTGGTCAACTCGCCCGGAACCACGCCGTGGCGCCGCAACGAGGTCCGGCATTCGACGACGACCCGACGACCCGTCAGATCCGGCAACACCGCCTGCGAGGCCGCGGTGTGCACGACCCGCTCGTCGCCGGGCACCGGCTCCCCCGGCAGGAGCGGGGTCAGCACCACCACGTTGGCGAACTGCGGGCCGCCGGCCAGCGCGGCGAGCTCGTTGGCCGTGCCCACCGCGATCGTGTCCAACCCGAGTTCGGCGGTGTACGCCGCCAACCGGGCGATGCCGAAGCCGTACCCGTTGCCCTTGGCGACCGGGACCAGGCCGCCGAAGTCGGACGCCGTCGCCGCCAGGTGCTTGCGCAGCCGCGGACCGTCGATGTGCAGAGACAGCATCAGCCGCGCCGGGCCAGGTAGAGCTGGAAGGCCTTGTGCAGCATGGGATTCAGCGGGAAGTCCCACTCCCCCAGGTACTCCACGGCCTCGCCGCCGGTGCCGAGCTTGAACTGGATCAACCCGAACAGGTGGTCGTTCGGGTCCAGGGTCTCGGTGATCCCGCGCAGGTCGTACACGGCCGCGCCGGCGGCGTGGGCATCGGTCAGCATCCGCCACTGGATCGCGTTCGACGGCTTCAGGTCGCGCTTGTGGTCGGCCGAGGCCCCGTAGGAGTACCAGCAGTGGCTCCCGACCCGGATCCAGATCGTCGCGGCCAGCAGATCGCCCTCGTGCCGGGCCAGGTAAAGCCGGAAGCGGTCCCGGTCCTCGGCCGTCAGGGCCTCCATCATCGTGCTGAAGTAACTGCGCGGGCGCGGGGTGAACTTGTCGCGCGCCGCGGTCACCTCGTAAAGCTTGTGGAACTCGTCGAGGTCGCCCGGGGTGCCGAGCTCCACGCTCACCCCGGACTTCTCGGCCTTGCGTACGTTGCGCCGCCAGAGCTGGTTGAAGCCTGCGAAGATCTCCTCGACCGAGCGCCCGGCCAGCGGCACCTGGAACACGAACTGCGGCTGCCCGGCCGTGAAACCCTCCGCGCCGGCTGTCGGGGCCCAGCCCAGCGTGCGCAGCATGTCGACCATCCGGACCGCGTCGTTCGACGTCGTGTCCGGGGTCAGGTCGCGCAACCGGGTCGCGGCGCCCTGCGCCACCGCGGCCTTCACGGTCTCGGCCGACCAGCGGCGCACCACCACGGGCGGGCCCATGCGCACCGCGAAGGCGCGTCGGGACCGCAGGTGGGCGATCATCGGGTCGAGCAAACCGCGCAGCTCGGTCAGGTCGGTGGCCGCGGCCCAGTCCAGCAGCGGGCCCTCGGGCAGGTACGCGAAGTACCGGCGCATCCGCGGCACCTGGCGGTAGAGCACCAGGCCCGCCCCGACGACCTTGCCGTCGGGGTCGAACCAGCCGATGCTCTCGCTGCGCCAGTCCCGCTTGACGTCGCCCCAGGACGGGCACTGCAGGAAGCTGGCATGGCCACGGCGGCTCACCAGCGCGAGGTGCTCCTCGCGACTGATCGGACGAACGGTCAGCGACACGGGACAAGAGGCTATCGACCGGTCCGAGGGCTGTCCTGCGGATAGGCTCCTTCAGAACTCGCCGCAGCCCGCCGGGCCGGTGCTCCGTGCACCCCCCGGCCCGACCGACCTCGGGACGGCACTGTTGCTCACCGCCCTTCGCTCGCGGGGACTGTCCGCGCCGCGCCTGGTGGTGCCGTACCTGCTGCTGCTCTCGTTGTTCGCGGTCAGTCGGATCTTCCTGCTGGTTCTCACGATCCGCGAGCCGAGCCTGAACATCCCCTCGAGCACCGGCGACGTCCGGTACTACTACGAGGGCTGGTACTCGGTCCTGTCGCACGGGTCGTTCCCGCACGACGACATGCGCTGGCAGTACCCGCCCGCCGCGGCGCTGGCGATCCTGGCCCCGGGCCTGCTCCCGTTCAGCTACGACACCAGCTTCTACCTGGCCTCCTTCGCGTTCGACGTGCTCGCGTTCGGCGTGCTGCTGCGGGCTTGCCACGTCCGGCTGGAGCGCACGCCGTCCGGTCGGCTCCGGCGTCCGGCCTGGGCGGCCTGGGTGTGGGCGATCGGCGTGCCGCTGGGCGGACCGATCGTCTACGGCCGCTACGACCTGATCGTCACCTCGGTGACCATCTGCGCGTTGGTGCTGCTGCTCGGGCCGGCCGGCCGAGCGCGGAAGGTGCAGCAGAGCCTGGGCGGGGCGCTGGTCGGGCTCGGCGTGCTGATCAAGATCTGGCCCGCCCTGATCCTGCTCGCGCTCGGCCCGGTGCAGCGGGCCCGCCGGGCCTGGGTCAGCGCAGCGATCTCCGGCGTCGCGATCCTCGGGGCGTTCTGCCTGACCATGCCGAACGCGCTGGAGTTCATCGGCCACCAAGGTCATCGCGGCATCGAGATCGAGTCGCTGGGGGCACTGCCGTTCCAGATCGCCGTGCACCACGGCTGGGACGGACGGCTGGTCAACTACGACTCGTTCGAGTACGTCGGGTCGTGGACCAACGCGGTCGCGCTGCTCTGCCTGATCAGCAGCCTGCTGGCGGTCGCCTGGCTGGTGGCCTGGCGGGTCACCGTGCGGACCTGGAACACCTCGACGGTCGCCGACGCGGCGCTGGTCGCGCTGCTGCTGTTCGTGATCACCTCCCGGGTGATCAGCCCGCAGTACATGGTGTGGCTGGTCGGTCTCGGCGCAGCGTGCGCGCTGAACTTCGGCCCACGCGGCGACTCGGTGATGCGGTTGCCGGTGGTGCTCGTGCTGGCCGCGACCGGCCTGAGCGCGGTGGAATTCCCGTACTGGTTCGACGACCTGATCCGCGCCGATCGCGGCGCCGTGCTGCTGCTGACGGTGCGCAACTTGCTGCTGGTCTCCGCCGCGCTGATCGGCGCCGCCCGGCTGTGGCGCAGCACCCGGGGTGGCGCGGTGGCCACGGCCGGCGACCGGGACGAGCCGGTTCCGGCCGAGCACGCCGAGGGTGTCCCACCGGCGCCGCGTGCAGGGAGCCGCGAACTCGATTCGACCTCGCGACCCTGACCAAACGTTTCAGGCGGGCACGCGCCCGCGCAGCCAGGCGATGTCCGCGGCCTGACCGGCCGCCCCGCCCGGCGTCTCGCACACCACCGGCGCACCGGCCGCGCTGACCACCGCGACCAGGTCGTCCGGGTCGAGGTTGCCCGCGCCGAGGTTCTCGTGGCGGTCCCGACCGGAGTCGAAGGCGTCCTTGGAGTCGTTGGCGTGGATCAGGTCGACCCGGCCGGTGATGGCCTTGACCCGGTCGACGATCGTCGCCAGTTCCTCGCCGCCGGCGTGGGCGTGGCAGGTGTCCAGGCAGAACCCGGGGTTGAACTCGCCGATCGCGTCCCAGAGCCGGGCCAGCGCGTCGAGCCGGCGAGCCATCGCCTGCTCGCCCCCGGCGGTGTTCTCGATCAGCACCGGGATCTCGCACTCCATGCGCTCGAATGTCTTGCGCCAGTTCTCGACGCCGAGGGCCGGGTCGTCGTCCTTCAGCACGTGCCCGCCGTGGACGATCAACCCCGCCGCCCCGACCGAGGCCGCCGCCGCGACGTGCTGGGAGAGCAGCTTTCGGCTGGGCATCCGGATGCGGTTGTTCGTGGTCGCCACGTTGATGACGTAGGGAGCGTGGACGTACAGCCGTAGGTTCGCCGCCGTCGCGGCCGAACGCAGTGCGGCGGCGCCCCCCGCGTAGGGGATCTCCGGCCCCTTCCAGCCCTGCGGGTCGCCGAGGAACAACTGGACGAGGTCGGCACCGCGCTCGCGCGCCGCGGCCACCGGGTCCGGGGAATCGACGTGCGCACCGATCAGCACCATGCCCGCGAGCCTAGAACGCGTGCGGCCAGAGCGGTGCGAGCAGGCGAGCGATGATCCACAGGCCCGGACTGTCCACCGGCGCAGCCTCGAATCGAAGTTTGTCGGGGGTCCCGGCTAGTCTTTGCCTGTTCGCGATCGCGAACCACCCTCCTGTCGCGGAGAGACCGCGACCGATGAGTCCAGAGGAGGTCGACGTCACGTGCGTCGATACGAACTGATGGTCATCCTCGACCCCGACCTCGACGAGCGCACAATCGCGCCCTCGCTCGAGCAGTTCCTCGGGGTTGTCCGCAATGCCGGCGGCACCGTCGAATCGGTGAATGTGTGGGGCAAGCGTCGCCTGGCCTACGAGATCCGCAAGAAGGCCGACGGCTTCTACGCCGTGGTCGACCTCGCCGCCGAGCCGGCCGTCCTGGCCGAGCTGGACCGGCAGCTGAACCTGAACGAGTCCGTGCTGCGCACCAAGGTCATCCGACCCGACGTGCGCTGACCGTTCCACACCCCCCGACCGACTCCCCGACCACCGGAAGGAAGCCGAACGCATGGCTGGCGACACCACGATCACCGTCATCGGCAACCTGGTCGACGACCCCGAGCTCCGCTTCACACCCAGTGGAGCCGCGGTCGCGAAGTTCCGCATCGCCTCGACGCCCCGCACCCTCGACCGGGCGACGAACGAGTGGAAGGACGGGGAAAGCCTCTTCCTAACGTGCAACGTGTGGCGGCAGGCCGCCGAGAACGTCGCCGAGTCCCTCACCAAGGGCACCCGGGTGATCGTTTCCGGACGGTTGAAGCAACGCTCGTACGAGACCCGTGAGGGCGAGAAGCGCACCGTGTACGAGATCGAGGTCGACGAGCTGGGCCCGAGCCTGCGCAGCGCGACCGCCAAGGTCAGCCGTGCCTCCCGGGGTGGCGGCGGCGGCGGTGGTGGCGGTGGTGGCGGCGGGTTCGGTGGCGGCCCGACCGACGATCCGTGGGCGAGCGCGGCCCCGGCAAACTCCGGCGGTGGCTGGGGTGGCAGTGGCAGTGCCGGCGGGGGCGGCGGCGGCGCGGGCGACTTCTCCGACGAGCCCCCGTTCTGATCCGAACGGACACCTGACAACCGAAATACAACGAACAACCGAAATACAACGAACAACCGAAATGACCATCCCCGCCCACGAGGCGGGGCTCTACAGACGGAGAGCTCCACGATGGCCAAGGCGCCGATCCGCAAACCGAAGAAGAAGGTTTGCATGTTCTGCAAGGACAAGATCAAGTACGTCGACTACAAGGACACCCCGTTGCTGCGTCGGTTCATCTCCGACCGCGGAAAGATCCGGGCCCGGCGGGTGACCGGCAACTGCACGCAGCACCAGCGCGACATCGCTGTCGCGGTCAAGAACAGCCGCGAGATGGCGCTGCTGCCCTACACCAGCACCGCCCGCTAGGAGGCCCGGGATGAAGCTGATCCTCACTCAGGAGGTCTCCGGCCTCGGGGCCCCCGGCGATGTCGTCGAGGTCAAGGACGGCTACGGCCGTAACTACCTCGTCCCGCGGGGCTACGCCCTGCTCTGGACCCGCGGTGGCGAGAAGCAGATCGCCGCAATCCGTCGTGCCCGGCAGGCCCGCGAGATCGCGGACCTCGACCAGGCCAAGGCCGCCAAGGCCCAGCTGGAAAACCTGAAGGTCAACCTGACGGCCCGCTCCGGCAACTCCGGTCGCCTGTTCGGTGCCGTCACGGTGGCCGAGGTCGTCGCGGCCGTCACGGCCGCCGGTGGCCCGCCGGTGGACAAGCGCCGCGTCGAGATCGGGAACCCGATCAAGGCGACCGGTGCGCACAAGGTCTCGGTCCGCCTGCACCCCGAGGTGTCGGCCACGGTGACCGTGAACGTCGTCGCGGCCTAATCCCACGAGACGTTGGGCGACCTGTGTTCGCGGAAAGCGCGAACCAGGTCGTCTCGTCGTTGAATTGCGACGCTGGCGTCGCTTCGCGCTCGCTGCGCTCGTAGAACCTCCGATGGCTTGGGCTATCGGCTTTGGATTGCCCCGAGAAACTCAGACCGACGGCCCGCCCGGTTCATCCGGGCGGGCCGTCGCTTTCTCACATGTTGGTCATCCGAACCCGGTCACGGCGTGTCGCGCGGCGAATTCGCACCTCTGCAAGGGTTTTCTCCTCGTCCACATCCGGGGACGGACGAATCCGCAGCCCCGAGCCCTGCGACCGCCCGCGGTCCCCGATTCATCCACAGCGGTCTCCACAGCTGTGTACGTCGCGCCCCAGGTCGGGTGCGCATCGTGCACACACTGCCCACAGCTCGTCCCCAGGGCCTGTGGACAACACGGTTGGGCCGCACGCCCTTGGTGCGTACGGTTGCCGACATCCCACCGACCGACCGCCGGGCGCAGCCGAGCCCTCGGTCGCCGACGGCGCGAAATTGTCGGACGCAAGCGGTTCCATCGACACCGGGGGCAGACATGGATCGAGGGGGCCGATGAATCAGCGAACGGGCGCAGGGGCCGACGCGGGCGGTGCTTTCCAGGTTCAGTCGTGAGCGTCATCGAGATTCCGGCTCGGTCCGGGTCGGCCGAGTTCGACCGAACGCCGCCGCAGGACGTGTTGGCCGAGCAATGCGTCCTCGGCGGGATGATGCTCAGCGCCGACTCGATCGCCGACGTCGTCGAGACGCTGCGCGGCGTCGACTTCTACCGTCCGGCCCACCAACTGGTCTACGAGGCCGTGCTCGACCTCTACGGCCGCGGCGAACCGGCCGACGCGGTCACGGTCTCGGCCGAGCTGACCAAGCGCGGCGAGATCGCGCGGATCGGCGGAGCCCCGTACCTGCACACGCTGATCTCCTCGGTGCCCACCGCTGCGCACGCCGGCTACTACGCCTGCATCGTCCGCGACCGCGCCGTGCTGCGGCGCCTGGTCGAGGCGGGAACCCGGATAACCCAGATGGGCTACGCCGCCGACGGCGAGGTCGACTCGATCGTCGACGCCGCTCAGGCGGAGATCTTCTCGGTCACCGAGCGCCGCGCGGCCGAGGACTACCTGCCGCTGGCCGAGATCATGGAGGGCACGCTCGACGAGATCGAGTCGATCGGCAACAGCGGCGGCGGGATCACCGGTGTGCCCACCGGGTTCGCCGGCCTCGACGAGCTGACCAACGGCCTGCAGGGCGGGCAGATGGTGATCGTCGCGGCCCGGCCCGCGGTCGGGAAGGCACTGGCGCTGGACACCCCGCTGCCCACCCCCACCGGCTGGACGACGATGGGCGAGGTCGCGGTCGGCGACCTGCTGCTGGGCTCCGACGGCCGCCCCACTCGGGTGGTCGCGGCGACCGAGGTGCTGCATTCCCGACCCTGCTACGCGGTCACGTTCTCCGACGGGTCGCGGATCGTCGCCGACGCCGCACACCAGTGGTTGACCGAGCAGCACACCGACCGTGGACGCGGCCGCACCGGCCGGATGCCGGCGGCGGTGCGGAACACCGCGGAGATCGCGGCCACGACGCCCCGCTCGGGCTGCGGCACCCACCACGTCGTGGTCAACGCCAAACCGTTGGATCTGCCCGCCGCGACCCCGCAGGCCGTCCCGCCCTACGTGGCCGGGGTGCGGCTCGCCGTCCGGCACCTGGTCGCGGCACTGTCGCCCGCGCCTCGGGCCCGAGTGCTGTCCGGGGTCGGTGGGGGCGGCACCGGCGAGACCGAGTTGGTGCCCGAGCTGGACATCGTCGACCGGGTGCCGCGCCACCTGCTGCGGGCCGAGGCCGGGCAGCGCCGGGCACTGCTGGCCGGCCTGCTCGACGCCGACGGTTCGGTGCGCACCGGCGGGCTCGTGCACTTCCGCACACCGAACCCGGGCCTGGCCGGCGACGTCCACGAACTGGTGGTCTCCCTGGGCCACACCGCGACCCTCACCCAACGGCGCGCCGGCGCCGCCGGCGCCGTGGAGTTCACGGTCGCGTTCCGCACGGGCCTCGAGGTGTTCCGGCACGGCCGCAAGCGGCTGGACCAACGCCGCGCGGCACCGGCCGAGCCGCTGCGCGCGGGCACCCGGACGATCACCGGGGTGCACCCGGTGGCCTCGGTGCCGGTCCGGTGCGTGCAGGTTGCGGCGGCCGATCACCTGTTCCTGGCCGGGCGCTCGATGATCCCCACGCACAATTCCACGCTGGCGTTGGACTTCGCCCGGGCCGCCTCGATCAAGCACGGCCGCACCGCGGTGATCTTCTCGCTGGAGATGGGCCGCAACGAGATCGTGATGCGACTGCTCTCGGCTGAGGCCCGGGTGTCGTTGGCGAACATCCGCGCCGGGACCTTGTCGGATGCGGACTGGACGCGGCTGGCGCGGCGGATGGGCGAGGTGTCCTCGGCGCCGTTGTTCATCGACGACTCCCCGAACCTCACGATGATGGAGATCCGGGCCAAGGCCCGCCGGCTCAAGCAGCGCCACGACCTGTCGATGGTGATCGTCGACTACATGCAGCTGATGACCTCGGGCAAGAAGGTCGAGTCACGGCAGCAGGAGGTCTCCGAGTTCTCCCGGTCGCTGAAGCTGCTGGCCAAGGAACTGCGAGTCCCGGTGGTCGCGTTGTCCCAGCTCAACCGCGGTCCCGAGCAGCGCACCGACAAGAGACCGCTGCTGTCCGACCTGCGGGAGTCCGGCTCGCTCGAGCAGGACGCCGACATCGTGGTGCTGCTGCACCGCGAGGACATGCACGAACCCGAGTCGCCCCGAGCCGGTGAGGCCGACCTGATCGTGGCCAAGCACCGCAACGGACCATGCGCGACGGTCACGGTGGCCTTCCAGGGCCATTACTCGCGGTTCGTCGACATGGCGCCCGGCTGATCCTGACGCCCCGTCAGATTTCTGACGCCCCGTCAGGTTAGCGTGGTGGCCGCTACGGTCGCCCGTCCGCACCGCAGAGCGCCAGCAGACGCCGGAACGACTTCCCGGAGCGCTGCCCGGCCATCCGCTTCCAGGACCGTTCCAGGTGGCCCACCGTCTCGGCGTTCGCGGCGCGGAAGTCGGCCGGGCTGTGCAGGTCCGCGCCGATCAGCAGCTCGCACGCCTCGACGACCGCCGTCGCGCGCAGCACCTCGACCCGGGTCGAGGCCCCCGGCAGCCGTTTGCGAATCAGGTTCGCCCACCCCGCCGGGCCGCCCAACGCCTCGATCTGGGCGGTTAGTTCGGCGATGCCGTCGGTGTCGGCGTCGCCCCAGTCCTGCTCGCGCAGCTCCCGGTACAGCTCGACGACGGCGTCGGACTCACCCTTGCCCAGGTCGTCGGCCGACCACAGCGCGTCGAGCACGTGGACGGCCAGCCCGTTTGCCGCCGGCTCGTCAATCACTGCGCTCCCTTGGTTGGCTTGTGCTCCTCGCTCGTTCCTCGCTCGTTCCTCGCTCGTCGCAGTCGCTCACTGCGCTCCCTTGGTTCGCTTGTGCTCCTCGCTCGTTCCTCGCTCGTCGCAGTCGCTCACGGTGCCGCCCCGGGCCCGGCCGCAGGTGCGGCACCGGCCGCGTCGGCATGCTCGAGCAGCTTGCGGCGCATGATCTTGCCGCTGGAGGTCCGCGGCAGGTCGGTGACGAACCGGATCAGCCGCGGCCGCTTGTACGGGGCCAGCGAGTCCTTGGTCGAGTCGATCAGGTCCGCCGGCGACACGGTCGACCCCTCCTTCAGGATCACGTAGGCGCAGGCCAGTTCGCCGCGGACCGCGTCCGGGACCGAGCCGACCGCGACCAGCGCGACCGCCGGGTGAGCGGCCAGCACGCGCTCGATCTCGGCCGGGTAGACGTTGTAGCCGCCGGTGATGATCATGTCGCCGCGGCGGTCGACCATCCACACGTTGCCGTCGTCGTCCAGCCGGGCGATGTCGCCGGTGTGCAGCCAGCCGTCCGGCTCGATCGCGAGCTTGGTCGCGTCCGGGTTGTTGAAGTAGCCGGTCATGACCAGCGGCCCGCGGACCATCAGCTCACCCGGGGTGTCCTTCGCGGCGTCACGGGAGGCATCGGCCAGGTCGGCGATCCGGACCTCGGTGCCCGGGAAACTCTGGCCCACCGAGCCGGGGGAACGGGGCATGAAGAACGTCTGCGAGGTGGCCGGTCCGGACAGCTCGGTCATGCCCCACAGCTCGAGGAACCGGCTGTCGCTGCGGTCCTCCCAGGCCTCGATCGTGGTCGCCGAGATCGTCTGCCCACCGGACACGCTGCGGGTCACCCCCGAGAAGTCGGCCCGGGCCAACGCCGGCGAGGCGAGCATCACCGCGTACATGGCCGGGACCGCGTCGATGATCGTGGCGCGGTGTTCGGCCAACGAGTCCAGGAACGGCTCGGGCTCGAACCGCTGGTGCAGGACCAGCGTGCCGCCGGCCAGGAACGTGCCGTTGATGACCACGTTGCCGTACACGTGCGGGGCCGGCAGCGCGGTCACGCAGACGTCGTCCGGGCCGCGGGAGTGCGCGGTCGCGGTCAGCGCGCAGTTGAACAGGACGGCCCGCTGGGTCTGCACCGCGCCCTTGGGGTGGCCGGTGGTCCCGCTGGTGTAGCCGATCGTGGAGGTTGCTGTCGGCTCGGGCGCAGGCGGCAGCGACGTCGGGGACTCGGCGGCGAGGTCCATCAACGTCTCGTGCCCGGCGACCTCCGCGTCGAGGGCGAACACGCCGGTCAGCTCCGGCAGCTCGCCGGTCAGGTCGGCGACGGTCGACACCTGGGCGGCGGTCGCCAGGATCGCGGTCGACTCGGCGTCGCCGAGGATGTAGGCCACCTCCGGCGGGGTGAGCATCGAGTTGATCGGGTTGACGATCGCCCCGGCCTTGAGGATGGCGTGGTAGGCCACGACCCACTGCCAGGTGTTCGGCCCGAACAGCGAAACCACCCGGCCGGGCCGCACGCCACGGCGCAGCAAAGCACCGGCGGCGCGCGTCGAGGCGTCGTCGAGCTCGGCGTAGGTCAGCGACCGGGTCGCGGTGATCAGCGCGGTCTTGTCGGGTCGGCGTGCTGCGGCGACGCTGAGGATCTGCCCGGGGCCCTGCATGCTCGCTCCTGAATCCTGGCGGACTTGCGGCTACAGCACGGTGGCGCGCAACCACGCCGCGAGCAGTTCGCCGTCGCCGAACGTCTCGAACCGCGGCCCGTCCGGCGTGCGCCGGTTCCAGAGCAGCAGGAGCAGGTCGGTGGCGGTGCCGCGGACGGCGACGGTGGACTTGCTGTGCCCGACCTCGGCGGTGAACCCGCTGTCGGTGAGCACGACGGTCCACTCGCCGGCGCCGTCGGTGGCGTGCACGTGCAGGGAGCCACCCCCCCGGCCGAGCGCGGCGAGTTTCTTGGGCGCGCCGCTGTGCGGCAACAGACCGCGGATCAGCTCATCGATGCCGTCCAGCGCGATCTCGGTCTCGACGGTGGGTTCGACGCCGAGCGCGAGCTGGGCGTCGCAGCGGTGCACGACGGTCTCGTGCAGCTGCCGCCGGCCCCACCACCCGACGGTCTGGTCGGGCGAGAACGTCCAGACGGCCGTGCTCGGGTCGACCGACAACTCGGCCACCAACGGCTCGGCCCCCGCGGCCAGCCAGGCGGGCAGCTGTTGGGAGCTGTCCGGGACGTCCATCGGGATGTCCTTCCAGCGGACCATCTGCGGGGCCCGGGTGGACACCAGGTGCCGGACCCAGCGATGAACCCGTCCGGTGTGTCGGGTCAGCTCGGCCACGTCCCACTGCGGGCAGGACGGCACCGGGGTCGACATGTCGGCCCCGTCCAGGACCGCGGCCATCGTGACGATCTCGACAGCAGTGGCATCCAGATTCCGCTTGTGCTCCATGGCTCGCGAGTATTCCCCCCGGTGCCGCCGAGCCGTCAGGCCCCCCGGCGATAAAGCGGCGGCGGTCAGCCGGCCCAGCGGCCGGTGACGAACAGCAACGTGAACACGACCGAGAACGGTGCGAACAGCGTCAACCAGCCCTGCAGCACCCAGCGCCGGCGCAGCGTCCAGGCGGCCAGACCGGTCCACAGCGGCCACCACAGCAACGTGGCACGGGGCACGGAGAAGAACCAGATGTCTGTGGTGAACGCGTAGAGCTGCAACCCGATGTAGACGGCCTCGGCCCAGCGGCGTTGTCGGATCAGCCACACCGTCAGCGCGATCCCGATGGCGACCGCGGTGATCTCGGCGAAGAACATCCAGGCGAAGCCGGTGGTCTGCCGGTGGTCGGCGGCGTTCTGCCAGGTGATCTTCAGCGACTCCCACGGCCAGTGGAACGAGCGGTACCAGCCCTTCTCCTCGGCGTGCTGCCAGGCCATCCAGTCGCCGGTGCGCTGATGCAGGTAGAGGACGTAGCCGAACACCCCGAGGAACGGACCGGCCAGCCACGGCGCCTCGCGCCAGCGTCGACCGTCGCGGGAGCACAGGAACTCGACGACCAGGGCGACACCGAGGAACAGGCCGGTGATTCGGGTGACGGCGGCCAGGCAGCCGAATGTGCCGGCCGCCATCCAGTTGCGCCGCCGGGCGTAGAGCCACGCCGGCAACGCGAAGGCCAGGAACAACGCCTCGGTGTAGGCCGCGGCCAGGAAGATCACCGAGGGCGCGAGCAGGAACAGCAGCACGGTGCGCTCGGCCAGGATGTCGCCGGCCGGGCCACCGCCGGCCTCGTGGGCCGCGATGCGGGCCAGGGCCACCGTCGCAATCGCCCCGGCGATGACCGAGATGCACAGCCCGGACACGACGTAGCCGAGCCCGGAGAGCTGGTGGACCAGCCTCATCACCACGGGGAAGCCCGGGAAGAACGCCTCCAGCGGGACCTCCGGCCCGGTGACCGGGTTCCCGCTGTAGCCCCAGTGCGCGATCGTGACGTAGTGGACGGTGTCCCACTGGGTCCAGCGCGAGACGTACGGCACGGTTGTGCGGGCCTCGCCGTCCTGCGCGAACAGCCAGGCGGCAGAGCTCACCAGCAGGAACACGCTGATCCGGGTCAGCAGCCACAGTCGCAGGGCGGCCAGGTCGCCGGGCCCCAATCGCCGCAGCGCGTTCCGCGCCCCGGCCGGCAGCCCGGACGTCACGCGCGGCGGCTCGAGATCGGTCTCGCTCATGCGAGCACCGCCGTCGGGGTCGCAGGCGCGAGCAGACCGGCCGTCGGGTCCTCGACCCCGGAGGCGCGCACCGGGTCGCAGTCCGGCTGGATCACGTCGCGCACCACCACGCCGACCAGCCACAGCAGGCAGAACAGGTGCAGCACCAGCACGACGTCGTACCCGCCCTGCGACAACCCGCGGTCGTAGCCGCCGAGCAGGTAGAGCCAGACCCCGATGAAGTAGACGACCGAACCGGACTGCCAGATTGCCAGGTCGCGCAACCGGGGCCGGGCCAGCACCGCCAGCGGCAGCAGCCACAGGTCGTACTGCGGGGACCAGACCTTGTTCACCATCACGAACACGGCCACCGCCAGGAACGCCAGCGACGCGAACCGCGGCCGGGTCGGCGCCCACAGCGCCAGCAGCCCGACGGCCAGCAGGCCCAGGGCGGTCAACGCACCGCTGATCAGGTTCAGGGCGCCCACCGGGTGCCCGGCCTTGTCCAACGCGAACCAGATCGAACCGAAGTCGGCGCCGCGGTGCGCGTTGAACGTGTAGAACTCCCGCCAGGCGGTCGGCGCCACCAGCACGATCGGCACGTTCACCACAGCCCAGGCCGCGGCCGCGAACGCGACGGTCCGGGCGAACACGGCCGTCTGCCGCGTCCGCAGGCACAGGAACCCGAGCGGCACCAGCAGCACGATCGGATAGAGCTTCGCCGAGACCGCCAGGCCCAACCAGACGCCGGCCCACCCGGGTCTACGGCGCGACCAGGCGACCATCCCGACACCGGTCAGCCCGGCCGCGAACAGGTCCCAGTTGATCGTGGCGTCCAACGCCAGCACCGGGGACGCGGCCAACGCCAGGGCGTCCCAAGGTCTTCGCCCGGCAAGCAGGACCGTGGCTCCCACCAGGACCAGTCCGGCCAGCCCCAGCAGCACCGCGTTGACGTCGTAGAACCGCACCGCCTGAGCGTCGATCCCGGCACCGGCCAGTGGCCTGGTGATCACTGCGGCGACCTGCATGAAGAACCCGGTCAGGACCGGGTACTCCAGCGGCTGGTAGTCCCCGGAGTCCAGGTAGGGCCGGTCGCCCTGCGCGAATCCTCGCTCCCGGTAGAGCTGGGGGATGTCGGAGTAGCAGACGTGCGCGTACTGCTGGCCGTCGGACCGACTCCACGCGTGCGCCTGGCACGGATCGCGTTCGACCACCCCCAGCGCCATCGAGAGCACCGCCAGCGCGAGCAGAATCCGCAGCGGATTCCACCAACTACGCCCGGGGGCGACGCGTCGGCCGGCCGGACCCCCCAGCACCTCGGCGGCGCACTGCAGCGTCGCGTCATCGCGAGTCGGCAGGACCGTGGTCGTAGCTCCTGTCACTGTTCCCCGTTGCACACCCCATCGTTGCGTACGCCTCGCAGTCGCCCGCGCACCGCACGCCGGTTCCGATCAGTTCGGTGCGACGTCCTGCGGTTTGGTCCGTTCTCGGCCGTCGGACGAGCACTGCGGGCTGAACGGGGTGGACGCACTCTGCTTCGTGGGGTCGTTGGTGCACTGGGCCGCCTTGTGGACGGCCGCCGGCGCCGAGGTGCTCGCGATCTTCGGCTTGGCATTCGGCTTGGCATTCGGAGCACCGGTCGAACTCGGCGTCGGAGTCGCCGAGGGCGGCGGGGTGTAGGAGTCCGGCCCGGTGTCGAACGTCGGGAACGTGGGCTGGTCCGACGCGCTGACCTGCGGCGTGTTCTGCACACCGCTGGAGGTGTCGTACGGGTTGGCCGGCGCCGCGGAAGTCGAGGAGGAGACCGGCGCCAGGAAGTCCGCGGTCGGCACGCCCTTCAACGCGCCCTTCATGTACGTGGTGAAGGTCTTGGTCGGGTAGACGGCGCCGTAGAAGGTGGGCAGGCCGCCGGTGCCGTCCAGCGACGTCAGGCCGTCGCCCTTGAAGTAGTCGACCGAGGTCGCCAACTGCGGGGTGCAGCCGCTGAACCACGCGGTCAGGTTCTGGTGGGTGCCGGTCTTGCCGGCGACCGGGCGGCCCAGCTTCTTGGCCGCGGTACCGGTGCCGTGCTCGACGACGTCCTCCATCGCCTTGATCGTCTGGTAGGCGATGTCCGGCGGGATCACCGGCGAGGCGGAGGTGTCCGGCTTGCGCAGCGGCACCTCGCCGCCGTTGGGGCCGAGCACCTTGTCCACGATGTGCTGCTCGTTGTGGACACCGCCGTTGCAGATCGTGGCCAGCGCGTCGGCG
Organism: Sporichthyaceae bacterium; assembly: GCA_036269075.1. Classification (NCBI taxonomy): domain Bacteria; kingdom Bacillati; phylum Actinomycetota; class Actinomycetes; order Sporichthyales; family Sporichthyaceae; species Sporichthyaceae bacterium. The sequence continues at coordinate 45,094 of DATASX010000108.1, read as the reverse complement.
ATGTAGATAGGCCGGATCGAGGCGATACCGAGCGTGATTCGGGCGTTGGTCTCCAGGCCTGGCGAGTCGTCCGGGATGCCGGCCCGCACCATCAGCTGCCGGATCCGGGCCGGGCCGACCTTCACCGCGGCGCGGGCGAACGCGGTGTTGATCGACTTGTCCAACGCCTCCTGCAGCGTCACCGACCCGAAGCTCTTGTGGAACTCGTTACGGACCGACGGCGAGTGCGGCAACTTCGCCGGCGAGTCGCCGTCCCAGTCGCTGGTCATCGTGTAGCCGTTCTCCAACAGCGTCGCCGTGGTGAAGATCTTCATCGTCGACCCGGGCTGGATCGGGTACAGCGCGGCGTTCACCTGGGCGTACTTGTCCTTGCCTAGGAAGTTCTTGCCGCCGTACATCGCGATGACTCGACCGGTCTTCGGGTCGATCGACACCAGGCCGACCCGCAGACCCTTGTTGTCCTTGGTCGGGTACTCCTGGTTCACCGCTGCGACCGCGGCGGCCTCGGCGTTCGGGTCGATGGTCGTGTAGACCCGCAGACCGCCGTTGTCGATCTGTTCGTCGGACAGGCCGCGGTCCTTCAGCTCCGCCCGGACCGCGGTGAGGATGTAGCCGTTCTGCCCGGCGTACTGGTTGGTGATCAGCGACTGCTTCCCGATCGCCGGGAACACCAACGCCTTGCGGTCGTCGGGCTTAAGCGCGCCGGTTCCGACCATCGAGTCGGCGACGTAGGACCAGCGGGCCTTCAGCGCCGTGAGCCCGGCCGTAGTGTTGGCCGAGTAGCGCGCCGGCGCCCGGATGACCGAGGCCAGCACGACGTCCTGGGCCGGGGTCAGGTTCTGCACGTCGGTGTTGAAATAGGCCTTGGCCGCCGCCTGGACCCCGTACGCGCCGCGGCCCAGGTAGATGGTGTTGAGGTAGTCCTCGAGAATCTGCTTCTTCGACAGCTTCTGGTCGATCTTGATCGACAGCAGCGCCTCGCGGATCTTCCGCTTGAACGTCCGCGCCGGGGTCAAGTAATAGTTCTTCACGTACTGCTGGGTGATCGTCGAACCGCCCTGCTCGTTGCCGCCGTGCAGGTTGTTCCAGAAGGCGCGCATGATGCCGGTCGGCGAGACGCCGTTGTCGTTGTAGAAGTTCCGGTTCTCCGCAGCCAGCACGGCCTGCTGCAGCGGCTGCGGCACCTTGTCGAGCGGGACGGCCACCCGGTTGACCTCACCGAACCGGCCGATCTCCTTGCCGGTGTCGCCGAAGTAGATCCGGGTGGTCTGGCGCAACGCACTGTCGTTCGGGTTCGGGATGTCTATCCGGGAGTACACGAACAGGATCGCGACGAACAGCCCGGCGAACACGACCAGCGAGCCCCAGGCCAGCCGGCGCAGCCAACGCCGCCGCCGCGGCCGGCCCTTGGTCGGGACCGGGGCGGGCGGCGGGCCGTCGGCACCCGGCTCAGTCTCGAGCTCCGGTGTCGGAGCGACCTTCACCCGGGGCAGCTGAGCCGTCGCGTCGCGCCAGTCCGGCGGGATCTGGATCGACTCGGTCGGGGCGTCCGCGGCCGGGATCGGCGCGGCGATCGGCCCGGTGACGTCGGTGGAACTCTCCGACCCCGCCCTCGGACCGGCCGGCGCGGTCACCGGGATCCTGCGTCGCAGCAGTTTGCCCCGCGACTTCTCGTCGGACTCCAGCGGCCGGAACCACTGGTCGTCGTCGGAGTGCAACGGGCCACTGGCGGGGACCGCTTTCGATCTCCCGCGCCCGAACAGCTTCATCTGGTGTGGACTCCCGGCGACGCGAACACTGACGCAGCACAGTACTGATGCGAACGAAAGCAGCCCGTTCTACAGAGACTTCAGACCTGCAAATTGGGCTGCTCTCGGGCACTCAGTACCAACCGGCACAGTACGCCGCCCAACTTGGGACGAATCGCCCTTGACCAATCCGGTGCACAAGAGGCTGTGCCCGCAAGCAACGCCTTGACCAGTGCATACGTCTGCTGCATACCCAGAATCGAGCGACGAACCGGCGCAGGGTGGCGTTCGACACGGCGTGCCGGTTTGCCGATCTTCCCGCGATGTGATTGGCTTCGATATATCGATTCGATACATCGAACGGTGCACCGAGGGAGGCGGATGAGCAAGCGCAGCGGTGTGCTCGAGCTCGCCGTCCTCGGACTGCTGCACGAGTCGCCGATGCACGGTTACGAACTGCGCAAGCGCCTCAACGCGTTGCTCGGAACCCTACGTGCGATCTCGTACGGATCGTTGTACCCGTGCCTGAAGTCGCTGGTGGCGGCGCGCTGGATCGCCGAGGAGAGCCCGGCCGAGCCGGCTCCGCCGCTGGCGGGCAAGCGAGCGAAGATCGTCTACAAGCTGACCGCCGAGGGCAAGGACCACTTCGCCGAGCTGATCAGTGCGTGCGGCCCCGAGGAATGGGACGACGACAGCTTCGGCATCCGGTTCGCGTTCTTCGGTCGGACCGAGGCCGCGGTGCGGCTGCGGATCCTGGAAGGTCGGCGCCGCCGCCTGGAGGAACGGGCGGACGCGATGGCCCACCTGAACAACACCCGCGCGGCACGCGCGGCCGAGAGGGTCGACAACTACACCCGCGAACTGCACCGCCACGGTTTGGAATCGGTCGAACGTGAGGTCCGGTGGCTCAACGAGCTGATCGCGACCGAGCGCGCAACACACCCCACCCAGTAGTTCTCGCAAATAGCATTCCCAGGACAGGAGCGCCCAGTTATGGGTTCGGTACGCGTAGCAATCGTCGGCGTCGGAAACTGTGCCGCATCGTTGGTTCAGGGCGTCGAGTTCTACAAGGACGCCGACCCCGCGCAGCGTGTGCCGGGTCTCATGCACGTGCAGTTCGGGGAGTACCACGTCGGTGACGTCGAGTTCGTCGCCGCGTTCGACGTCGACGCGAAGAAGGTCGGGCAGGACCTGGCCGACGCCATCGGCGCCAGCGAGAACAACACCATCAAGTTCGCCGACGTCCCGCCGACCGGCGTGACCGTCTCGCGCGGCCACACCTTCGACGGCCTCGGCGAGTACTACCTCGAGATGGTCGACGAGTCCGACGAGCAGCCGGTCGACGTCGTCAAGGTCCTGAGGGACGCTCGGGTCGACGTGCTCGTCTCCTACCTGCCGGTGGGTTCGGAGCTGGCCGACAAGTTCTACGCCGAGTGCTGCCTCGAGGCGAAGGTCGCCTTCGTCAACGCGCTGCCGGTGTTCATCGCCTCGGACCCGGTGTGGGCGCAGAAGTTCACCGACGCCGGGGTCCCGATCGTCGGCGACGACATCAAGTCCCAGGTCGGCGCCACGATCACCCACCGCGTCATGGCCAAGCTGTTCGAGGACCGCGGCGTCGAGCTGCTGCGCACGTACCAGCTGAACTTCGGCGGCAACATGGACTTCAAGAACATGCTCGAGCGCAAGCGCCTGAAGTCCAAGAAGATCTCGAAGACCCAGTCGGTCACCTCGCAGATCCCGCACGAGATGCGCAACGCCGACGTCCACATCGGCCCGTCGGACCACGTGCCGTGGCTCGACGACCGCAAGTGGGCCTACGTCCGCCTCGAGGGCCGCTCCTTCGGCGACACCCCGCTGAACCTGGAGTACAAGCTGGAGGTCTGGGACTCCCCGAACTCCGCCGGCGTCATCATCGACGCGGTGCGTGCGGCGAAGATCGCCCTGGACCGTGGCATCGGCGGCCCACTGCTGTCGGCGTCGAGCTACTTCATGAAGTCACCGCCGGAGCAGTACGCGGACGACGAGTGCCACCGCGCCGTCGAGGCGTTCATCAAGGGACAGGTCGAGCGGTAACCGCCACGGACAACGCGAAAGGCGCCGCACCCCTCCTGGGGCGCGGCGCCTTTCGCGTCCGGCGGGCCGTCGGACACCGCCGCGCCCGCCGTCCCGGCCCGAGCAGGACGTAGGGTCGCACCAAGTCGATGCCGGCGCGGCTCACATTTCGCGGAAGCGACGGGCAATCCCGGCTACGGCACGATCTCTCGGGTACCGAACGTTCGTCGGCGGTGAAGTCGATCGTCACCTCGCCGAATCCAACTCGTAATTGGGTTCCGCCCAGACTGGGTACGGAACGTCGAGCACCTGGGCAACGTCCAACGCACATCGGCTCCGGTCGCCGTGCGCGTGAGAAATGCACCGACCGGCAAGGGAGATCCACATGGCCGTAAAGCGCGAGGTCAGGGCAACGCCAAGGGCTTGCTCCGACTCGCTTTTCTTCCCGTCCGGCATCGACATTCGCCCTTCACGGCGGCGTTTTCGCGCATAGCCTCCATCTGTGTCGTTCTCCTCCGACCTGTCCGTGGTTGTCGTCCAGCGCGACTTCCGCCGGCTGTTCGCGCCGCGCCTGGCATCCGGCGCCGCGGACGGTCTGTTCCAGGTCGCGTTGGCGTCCTACGTGTTCTTCACCCCGGAGAAGCAGGCGACATCCGGGGCGGCCGCGCTGACCTTCGCCACCCTGCTCCTGCCGTACAGCTTCGCCGGACCGTTCGCGGGCGTGTTCCTCGACCGTTGGCGCCGTCGCCACGTGCTGGTGCGCACCAACATGGTTCGCACGGTCCTGGTCGCGATCACCACGCTGCTCATGATCTTCGGCATCCGGGGCGTGCCGATCTTCCTGGCGGCGTTGCTGATCCTGTCCGGCGGCCGGTTCTACTCCTCGGCGATGTCGGCCTCCCTGCCGCACGTCGTCGCCCGCCGCGACCTGGTGATGGCGAACTCGGTCTGGGCCACCTCGGGCTCGCTGGTGGCCATGGCCGGCGGCGCGGTCGGGCTGCTGCTGCACATGACGTGGCGCTCCTCCACGTCGATGATGGTGATCACCGGCCTGGGCTACGCCGGTGCGGCGGCGCTGGCCGCGCGGCTGCATCCGGACCGCCTCGGTCCGGACGGGGAGATCGCGACCGTCGGCTGCCGGCAGGCGCTGCGCCACACCGCCGGGGAGATGATCGGCGGCGTGCGCCACGTCCTCGACCGGCCCGCCGCCCGCAACGCACTCGCGCTGATCACGATCCAGCGGTTCTGCTACGGCACCGGCACGATCGCCACCCTGCTGCTGTACCGGAACTACTTCCACGACCCGAGCTCCAACGGCGACGCCGCGATGGCCGGCCTCGGCTGGGTGTTCGCCGCCGGCGGCCTGGGCTACTTCGTGGCCGCGGTGATCACCCCCGAGCTCACCCCACGGATCGGCAAGACCAACTGGATCATCGTCTCGATGGCCTGGTCGGCGGTGTTCGGCTTCGCGCTGGTCGTACCCTACGAGGCCCCGCCGATCGTGCTCGGCTCGTTCGTGATCGGGATGTCCGCACAGGCCGTGAAGATCTGCGTGGACACGATCGTGCAGGAGAACGTCGAGGACGAGTTCCGCGGCCGGGTGTTCGCCTTCTACGACATGCTCTTCAACTGCGCGTTCGTCGCCTCGGCGGCGGTGGCGTCGCTGACGATGCCGGAGTCCGGGAAGTCCTACATCATCCTGATCTCGGTCAGCGTGCTCTACGCCCTGGCCGGGATCCTCTACGGCAAGGCCGCCGGCCAGCACCGCCGCCCGCTGCCCAGCATCTCCATCGAGCCGCCCCCCCAGCTGGCCCCGGTCCCCGTGCGGGTCGAGGCGGAGGAACTGCGCCCGCTGTCCTGACCGTCAGCCTGCGGGCGCGATGACCACACGCTCCTCGGCGAAGTGGCAGGCGCTCGGGTGGCGGGCCAGGCGCTCCACCAACTCCGGCACCTCGGTTGCGCACTTGTCCTGCGCCTTCCAGCAGCGGGTCCGGAACCGGCAGCCCGAGGGCGGGTCGGCCGGGCTGGGCACGTCCCCGGTCAGCCGGATCACCTCCCGCCGGCCCCGCAAGGTCGGGTCGGGCACCGGCACCGCCGAGAGCAACGCCTGCGTGTACGGGTGCGTCGGGTGCTCGTAGATCTCGACGTCCGTGCCGATCTCGACGATCCGGCCCAGGTACATCACCGCGACTCGGTCGGACAGGTGCCGGACCACGGACAGGTCGTGGGCGATGAACAGGTAGGACAGCCCGAACTCCTCCTGCAGTTGCTCCAGCAGGTTCATCACCTGGGCCTGGATCGAGACGTCGAGCGCGGAGACCGGCTCGTCGCAGATGATGATCTCCGGCCGTAGCGCGAGCGCGCGGGCGATGCCGATCCGCTGCCGTTGCCCGCCGGAGAACTGGTGCGGGTACCGGTTGATGTGCTCCGGATTCAGCCCGACCACATCGAGCAGTTCCTTGACCCGCCGTGCCCGATCGCCCCTCGGCGCCACGTCCGGGTGGATCTCGAACGGCTCCCCGACGATGTCGGCCACCGTCATCCGGGGGTTCAACGACGAGTACGGGTCCTGCATGACCAACTGGATCTTGCGTCGCAGCCGCCGGTGCGCGGCGGCGTCGAGGAGGAAGATGTCCTGGCCGTCGTGGTACGCGTGGCCGGAGGTCGGTTTCTCCAGGCCCATCAGCAGTTTGGCCACCGTGGACTTGCCGCAGCCGGACTCGCCGACCAGCCCGAGAGTCTCCCCGCGGTGCAGGTCGAAGCTGACCCCGTCGACGGCCTGCACCGCACCGACCTGACGTCTGATCACAATCCCCTGGGTCAGCTGGAAGTACTTGACCAGGTCGCGGACCTCCAGGACCACCTCGTCATTGGGGCCACTACTCGCCACCGTCGACCACCTCCTGCCAGAAGTGGCACGCGCTACCCCGGTTGCCGGCGAACTTCACCAGCGGAGGGACCTCCGTGCGACAGATGTCGCGCACGTACTTGCACCGCGGGTGGAACGAACAGCCGCTGGGCAAGTTGGTCAGCGTGGGCGGCAGACCGCCGATCACCGAGATCGCCCGGCCCTTGTCGTCCAGCCGCGGGATCGACTCGAGCAGCCCCTTCGTGTACGGGTGCGCCGGGTTGGCGTACAGGTCGGCCGCGTCGGCCTGCTCGACGATCCGCCCGGCGTACATCACCGCGATCCGATCGGCCACATCGGCAACCACCCCGAGGTCGTGGGTGATCAGGATCAACGCCATCCCGGACTCGCGTTGCAGTTCGGCGAGCAGGTCCATGACCTGGGCCTGCACGGTGACATCCAGTGCGGTTGTCGGCTCGTCGGCGATCAGCAGCGCCGGGTTCAGCGCGATCGACATCGCGATCATCACCCGCTGCCGCATGCCGCCGGAGAACTGGTGCGGGTAGTCGTTGACCCGCGCCTTGGCCGACGGGATCCCGACCCGGTCCATCAGCTCGACGGCCTTCGCCTTCGCGTCGCGGCGCGCGAGGCCCTGGTGCACCCGGAACATCTCGCCGATCTGCCAGCCGACCGAGAACACCGGGTTCAGCGCCGACAGGGCGTCCTGGAAGATCATCGCCAGCGCCGGGCCACGCAGCGCGCGCCGCTTGTCCTCGGACATCTTCAGGACGTCCTCGCCCCGGAAGCGCACCGACCCGCCGGTGACGTAGCCCGGCGGGGTGTCCAGGATCCCCATGATCGCCTGGGCCGTGACGCTCTTGCCCGACCCGGACTCGCCGAGCACGGCCAGGGTCTCCCCCGGCCGCACCGCGTAGCTGACGCCGTTGACCGCCCGAGCCACTCCCTCGCGGGTGCGGAACTCCACGTGCAGGTCGGCGACCTCGAGCAGCGGCGCCGTCGGTTCGGCCTGGGTCGCGCCGGCGGTCGGCTTCGGTTGCGTCATCAACGCTGCTTCGGGTCGAGGGCGTCGCGGACGGCGTCGCCGAGCACGATGAACGCGAGCACCGCCAACGACAGGAACAGCGCCGGGAACAGCAGCACGTGCGGCGAACTGCGCACGATGTTCTGCGCGTTGTTGATGTCGATGCCCCAGGAGACCGTCGGCGGGACCAGCCCGACGCCGAGGTAGGACAAGGTCGCCTCCGCGCCGATGAACCCGCCGAGCGCGATCGTCGCGTAGACGATCACCGGCTGAACGGCGTTCGGGAGCACATGTACCCGCAGGATCCGCGGCACCGATGCGCCCAGCGCCCGGGCCGACGCGACGTAGTCGGCCTCCTTCACCTGCAGCGTGGTCGAGCGCATGATGCGGGCCAGGCTCGGCCAACCGAACAGCGCCAGGGCCGCCACGACCTTCAGCACCGGCCCCCAGAAGCTGCCCGCACCACCGGACGGGAACGTCGTCAGCACGATGATCGCGCCGAGCAGGAACGGGATCGAGAAGAAGACATCCGCGATGCGCGAGACGACCGAGTCGAACGCCCCGCCGTAGAACCCCGCGAGCATCCCGACCAGTCCGCCGAGCACGGTGACCGCCAGCGTCGACAGGATCCCGACGACGATCGAGGCCCGCGCCCCGTGGATGACGCGGGAGTAGATGTCGCAGCCCTGCAGGTCGTACCCGAACCATGCCTCCGAGGACGGCGGCTTGCGGGTGTTCGCCAGGTCGCACAGGTTCGGGTCGGTCCGACTGAACAGCCCGGGGAACGCGGCCATCAGCACGAACACCACGATCAGCAACGCCGAGACGATCACGACCGGGTTTTTGCGCAGGTCGTCCCAGGCGTCGCGACCCAACGACCGGGCGCGTTCGCTCGCGACCGGTTCGGCGACCGCCGCCAGCCCCGGGTCACTCATGGCTCACGCTGCGATCATCGATGATTGAACGGGGCTCTTTGATGCGCGGATGGGGCTCTCTCATACGCGGGCGGGGCTCACTCATAGCGGATCCTCGGGTCGATGACCGCGTAGAGCAGGTCGACCAGCAGGCTGGTGAACAGGAACACCACGACCAGGATGCTGACCACGCTGGTCACGGTGTTGCCCTCCTTCTGCCCGATCCCGCGGTAGACGAGGTTGCCCACGCCGTGGATGTTGAAGATGCCCTCGGTGACGATGGCCCCGCCCATCAGCGCCCCGATGTCGGCGCCGACGAAGGTGACCACGGGAATCAGCGCGTTGCGCAGCGCGTGGATGCCCAGGATCCGCCGTGTCGGCAGGCCCTTGGCCCGCGCGGTGCGGATGTAGTCGGCGCGCAACACCTCGGCCAGGCTGGTCCGGGTGATGCGGGAGGCGTAGGCCAGCGACAGGCTGGCCAGCACGAAGCCGGGCAGCACCAGTTCGTGCAGCGTCCCGTCGCCGGCGGTCCCGGGCAGCCAACCCAGCCGGAACCCGAACAGGTACTGCAGCACCGTCCCGGTGACGAACACCGGAAGGCCGATCAGGACCAACGTCACCACCAGCACGCTCTTGTCGAGCAGCCCGCGGCGTTTGATCGCGCTCAGCACGCCCATTCCGATCCCGATGACGATCTCGAACCCGATCGCGATCCCGGTCAGCTTCATCGTCGTCGGATACGCGTGGGTGATCTGCGGCGCGACCCGTTGGCCCGAGGAGTCCTCGCCGAGGTCGCCCTTCACCAGGTTGCCCAGGTACTTCACGTAGCGTTCCGGCAGCGGGTCGTCGAGGTGGAACTGCGCCCGGTAGGCGGCTGCGTACGCGGGCGGACAGGGCCGGTCGCCGCACTTGCCGGCCACCGGGTCGCCGGGCAGCGCGAACACCATCGCGAAGATCAGGAACGTCGCCCCGACGAGCACGGGGACCATCTGCAGCAGGCGCCGGATCACGTATCGGGCCAACTGCTACTCCCCACCGACGTCGAGCACGAACGCCGTCACTTGAATCGCCGTCACTTGATGGTCACCGCGGCGAGGTTGTACGTCCCGAACACCGTCAGCGAGGCATTCGCGACCCGGTCGGAGAAACCCCCGACGAGCTTCGAACTCCACATCGGCAGCGACGGCATGTCGTTGGCCAGCAACGCCTCGGCCTGCTCGTAGGCGGCGTTGGCGGCGGCCACCGAGCTCTGCTCGCCGGCCTCCTTGAGCTTCGCGTCGAAGGCCGGGTTCGAGTAGTCGTTGTCGTTCGAGGAGGCCCCGGTCCGGTAGATGGGGGTCAGGAAGTCCTCGATCGAGGGGTAGTCCATCTGCCAGCCGGTGCGGAACAACCCGTGCATCTTGTGGGAGACGATCTGGTCGCGGAAGGACTTGAACGTGGCCACCGGCGTCGGGTCGCACTCCACGCCGAGCACCTTGTGGATGCTGTTGCACACCGCGGTGATCCACGGACCGTGATCGGCGCCCTCACCGGTGTTGTACGAGATCGTGATGGGGCCCTGGTGGCCGCCGGCCTCCTGGTAGAGCGCCTTTGCCTGGGTCGGGTTGAACACGCACCACTGCCCGCACGCGCCCGCCTTGTACCCGTTGACCACCGGCGAGACCCAGCCGGTCGCGATCTGCTTGGTGCCGCCGAAGACCGCGTCGATGATCGACTGCCGGTCGATCGCCATCGACAGCGCCTGCCGCAGCTTCACGTTGTTGTAGCTGGGGTCGACCTTGGCCGGCGGGAAGTCGACCGACTGGAACTGCCCGACCACCCGGGAGAACGACCGCCCGGGGATGTCCTGCTGGTAGGCAGAGCCGAGCAGGGCCGCGGTCGGCAGCACGTCGAGCATGTCGAGGCGGTTGGAGATCAGGTCGTTGTAGGCCGCCAGCGAGGACGTGTAGACCTTGTAGACGACCTCGGAGATGTGCGGCTTGCCCGCCCGGTCGTAGTTCGGGTCGGCGGCCAGCACGTAGCCGGCGTCCGGGTTGCCGGAGACGAACTTGAAAGGGCCGGCCCCGATCGGGTGCACCCCGAACGCGGCGCCCTTGTCGCGGAAGAACGAGTCCGGCAACGGCGCGAACGCCTCGTACCCGACGACCAACGGGAAGATCGAGTAGGTGTCCTGCATCGTCGCGGTGAAGGTGTAGTCGTCGAGGACCTTCAGCCCCGACATCTTGTCGGTCGTCGGGGTCTTGGCCGAGACGTCACCGTAGCCGGCGATGGGCTCGAAGAACGAGGCGTCGGCCTGCGCGTTGGGCGCGTACGCGGCGAAGTTCCAGGCGTCGACGAAGTTGTGCGCCGTGACCTGCGTGCCGTCCTGGAACTTGATCCCGGGCTTCAGCTTGATCGTGTAGACCTTGCTGTCCGTCGTGTCGATCGACTGCGCCAGGTCGTTGCTCGGGTTGCCGGTCTCCGGGTCGTAGCGGACCAGCTTCGCGGTGACCTGGTCGAGGATGTTGCCGCCGCAGACCTCGTTGGTGTCCGACGGGATCAGCGGGTTCTGCGGCCGACAGCCGGAAACCGTCAGCGCGCCGACCGTGCTCGCCCCGAACGCGGTGTCGTCGCCACCCCAGTCGCCGCAGCCGGACAGGACGAGCATCGCCGCGACGGCGAGCGCGGCGCCCCGGTGCCGGCGGGCGACTCGGATCCGCATTCGAGCCTCCCGGGCCGGCCCGGCAGTGTGGGCTGCTGCCGGAAGTTTCGTACCAATTGTCACGACCGTACCCACGAGAAGCGATCACCCAACCCGGGCGTTACCGGTTCGTAGCCCCTCGCTCCGCCCACCAGGCGCGCAGCGCGGCCCGCGCGGCTTCGGAGTCCAGCGGGCCCTGCTCGATGCGCAGGTCCAGCAGGTACCGGTACGCGGCGCCGACGTCCGGGCCCGGCCGCAGCCCGAGTTCGGCCATGATCTGGTTGCCATCCAGCGCCGGACGTAGGGAGGCGAGCTCCTCCTCCTCGGCCAGCTTGGCGATCCGGTTCTCGAACTCGTCGTAGGACTTGGCCAGCGCGGCGGCCTTACGCCGGTTGCGGGTTGTGCAGTCGGCCCGGGTCAGCTGGTGCAGCCGCTCCAGCATGTCCCCGGCGTCGCGCACGTAGCGGCGCACGGCCGAGTCGGTCCACTCGCCGGTGCCGAACCCGTGGAAGCGCAGGTGCAGCTCGACCAGCCGGGCGACTTCCTCGGTCGTGGCCTTGTCGAACCGCAGCGCCTTCATCCGCGTTCTGGTCATCTGGGCGCCGACCACCTCGTGGTGGTGGAAGCTGACCCGGCCGGCGGCCTCGTTGCGCCGGGTACGCGGCTTGCCGACGTCGTGCATGAGTGCGGCGAAGCGCAGCACGAAGTCCGGGCCGTCGGTCTCCAGCGCGATGGCCTGCTCGAGCACGGTCAGGGTGTGCTCGTAGACGTCCTTGTGCCGGTGGTGTTCGTCGATCTCCAACCGCAGGGCCGGCAGCTCAGGCAGGCACCGGTTGGCCAGCCCGGTGTCGACGAGCAACTGCAGGCCACGTCGCGGCTGCGCGGCGTCGACGAGCTTGATCAGCTCGTCGCGGATGCGCTCGGCCGAGATGATCTCCAGCCGCTGGCCCATCTCGACCAGCGCCGTGTGCACCTCGGGGGCGACGTCGAAGCCCAGCTGGGCGGCGAATCGGGCGGCGCGCATCATCCGCAGCGGGTCGTCGGAGAACGATTCAGCCGGGGTCCGCGGGGTGCGCAGCACCTTCGCGGCCAGGTCGCGCAGGCCGTCGTGCGGATCGACGAAATCCGCTGCCGGCAGCCGCACCGCCATCGCGTTGACCGTGAAGTCGCGGCGCACCAGGTCGTCGCCGAGCGACTCGGAATAGGTGACCTCGGGCTTGCGGGAGGAGCGGTCATAAACGTCGGCCCGGTAGGTGGTGATCTCCAGCTGGTAGCCCTCGCGCCGGGCCCCGACCGTGCCGAACGCGGCCCCGACGTCCCACACCGACTCGGCCCAGCCCCGCAGGATCTGCGCGGTCCGCTCCGGCCGGGCGGAGGTGGCGAAGTCCAGGTCATGGCCCAGCCGGCCGAGCAGGGCGTCCCGGACCGAGCCGCCTACCAGAGCCAGCTCGGCGCCCGCGGCCTCGAAGCGGCGGCCCAGTTCCACGGCCACCGGGGAAACCCGAATCAACTCGGCCACCGCCCGTCGCTGCGCCGCTGACAGCCCGTTGGTGGGGGCCGGCGGCGGCGCGGTCGAGTCGAGGGATTTCGAGGCAGACACGACCGGCCAGCCTAGTGCCCGATCGGCACCTTCCGACCGGGCGGCCGGACGGCCCCGCGGACATATCAATTCGGCACGCGCCCGCCCCGCTGCGGCAACGCGAGGTCAGGCCACCGCCACAGGAATAACATCGACAGGTGTCACGCTCCCGTGCGCAGTCGTCGCCCAAGCGTTTGCGCACGGTTTCCGAGGTGTCCGCCGGGGGTTTGGTGGTCGACCGCGGCGGCCCGGTGGCCCAGGGCGCTCTGATCGGACGCCTCGACCGACGCGGTCGGCTGCTCTGGTCACTGCCCAAGGGACACCTCGAGGCCGGTGAGAGCCCCGAGGAGGCGGCAGTCCGCGAGGTGCAGGAGGAGACCGGCATCCGCGGCCGGGTGCTCTCCAAGCTCGGGGTCATCGACTTCTGGTTCGTCGCCGACAGCCACCGGGTGCACAAGACCGTCCACCACTTCCTGCTCGAGGCCGAGTCCGGCGAGCTGTCCGACGCCGACATCGAGGTCGACGAGGTGGCCTGGGTGCCGCTGACCGACCTGACCCGCAAGCTGGCGTACGACACCGAACGCAAGCTGCTGACCTCGCTGGCCGAGCAGCTCGGGCTGCCCAGCGCCGAGGACCCCGAGCAGGCGGACGGGGCATGAGCGAGCGCAGCGAGTGAATCAATGTCCCAGCGTCCGCCACCCACGACTCGCACCGACGATCGGCGGCGAACCGGTGAGTCACGCCGCCACGTCCGGGCGGCGCCGGTACCGCCTGTTCTGCCTGGGCGCCGCGCTGACCCTGATCGTCGCCAGTCCGTTGGCCGCCGCGCCGGTCGGGGCGGCGCCCGCGCCGACCGGTGCGCAGGTGCTGCTGGACGACATGACCCCGAGCGCGCCGCAGGCGAACAGCAAGCTCGTGCTGCGCGGCGAGCTGCGCAACACCGGCGCCGGGACGATCCGCCAGGCGTCGGTCTCCCTGCTGCTGCGCCGGCGCCTGCTGATCGACCGCGGCGAGGTCAAGACGCTCGCGGAGGCCACCGACCTCCCGGCCGGCAGTGAGCCGATCGCCGGGACCGGCGGCCCGCTCGGGCGCGACGTCGCGCCCGGGGCGTCGGTGCCGTGGACGATCACCGTCCCGATCAGCGCGCTGCACCTGGGCGCCGACGGGGTCTACGCGATCTCGGTGCAGGCCGCCGGCCAGCGGGACAACACCACCCCGGGGGTCCGCCGCGTCGGGAGCCTGACGACGTTCCTGCCGTACCTGTCCAAGCCGAAGTCGTTCCGCCCGGTGACGATCAGCTGGCTCTGGCCGCTGGCCGGCACCCCGGCCCGCGACGGCACGGGCGCGTTCCTGCAGCGCGCGGCGGGCGGGGAGTTCGCGCCCACCGGTCGGCTGGCGCAGTTGGTCGCCACGGTCGGCAAATACCCGGTCACCTGGCTGCTCGACCCGGAACTGCTCGACTCGACCGCCGAACTGAGCGTGGCGCACCAACGAGTCAACGGCAGCGGCACGACCGACGAGGCCGCCGATCCGGGCGCCGCCAAGTGGCTGTCCGACGTGCGGACGGAGCTCGCCGGGAAGCCGGTGGCCGCGCTGCCCTACGGCGACCCGGACCTGGCCGGGCTGGTGCACAACGGCTACCCGGGCGCGATCGCGAGTGCCGAGGCGCAGTCCCGCCTGGTCACCGGTCGCACCCTGGACCGGCAGTCGGACACCAGCGTCGCGTTCCCGCCCACCGGGCTCGCCGACAAGGCGACGCTCGCGGCCCTGCGCACGGGCGGGACCCAGACCGTCGTGCTGTCCGGTGCCCAGTTCCCGGCGCTCGCGACGCTCAACCACACCCCGACCGGGCGGGTCGGCGTCGACACCGAAGCCGGTCATCTCGAGGTCCTGATCGCCGACACCGGGTTGACCGACGACCTGTCCGGCGACCTGTCCGCCGCGGGCACCGGCGCCCCGGCGGCGCAGCGCCTGCTCGCCGACACCGCGATGATCACCCTCGAGCGGCCGAACGAGCAGCGCAGCATCCTGATCAACCCGCCGCGACGGTGGAACCCCAGCCCGGACAGCGCCGGTCGGCTGCTCAACGCGGTCAACGGCGCCCCGTGGCTGCGCCTGGCCGAGCTGAAGTCGCTCAGCGTGCTTCCCGTCCCGTCCGAGTTGGCGAATGCGAACCCGGCCTACCCGCCCGTCCCCGGGCCGCACGAGCTGAAGCCCGGATACGTGAATCGGCTGCACGGCACCGCCACGGACCTCGACCGGCTCAGCGCCGTCCTGGTCAAACCGGGTCCGATGATCGAGAGCCTCACCGACGCGACCCTGGTCGCGGCGGCGTCGACCTGGACAACCGATCCGAAGGGCGCCAACACCTACCTGCGTAACCTCGCCGACCAGGTGCAGGACGACACCGGCAAGGTGAAGGTGGTCGGGCGCAGCATCGTCACGCTGTCCAGCAGCAACGGCAACATCCCGCTGACGATCTACAACGAGTTGGACGCCCCGGTCCGGGTGCGCGCCGAGGTTCAGCCCTTGGTCGCCGGCCGGTTGCGCACGCAGGCCTCGGACCTGGTCACGATCGCCGCCGGACGCAAGGTCCCGGTCCGGATCCCGGCGAAGGCCACCGTCAACGGCATCACCCGGGTCGAGGTCGACCTCGTCGACGCGGCCGGCGACCGCTTCGGTTCGCCGATGCCGCTGCGCGTGAACGTGACCAACTACGGCAGCGTCGGGCTGATCATCGTGATCGGCGGTGGCGGCCTGCTGTTCACTGCTGCGGTGATCAGGAACATCCGTCGAATCCGTAAGGCCCGGGCGGCGCCCGCCTCGAGCGGCCGGGCCGCCCGCACCGTGGACGCGGTCCAAGCATGACTGGGGTACCCGCCGAGGCGGTCACCCGATCCAGCGCGGTGATGGCCGTGGGCACCGCGGTGTCGCGGCTGACCGGCTTCGTCCGCGACGTCGTCCTGATCTGGGCCATCGGCACGGGGTTCCTGGCCGACACCTACAACGTCGCCAACACGGTGCCGAACGTCATCTTCATCCTGCTGGCCGGCGGTGCGCTCAACGCGGTGTTCGTGCCGCAACTGGTGCGGGCGATGAAGAACGACGCCGACGGCGGCACCGCGTTCGCCGACCGGTTGATCACGGCGATCGGCTCGATGCTCATCGTGATAACCGCACTGGCGGTGCTGGCCGCGCCGTGGGTGGTCAGCGCGTACGCGTGGAGCTTCACACACTCCGGGTCGCACGCGAACTACACGGTCGCAGTCACCTTCGCCCGGTACTTCCTTCCGCAGATCTTCTTCTACGGCCTGTATGTGATGCTCAGTCAGGTGCTCAACGCCCGGGGCAAGTTCGGGCCGATGATGTTCACCCCGATCCTGAACAACTTCGTGGTGATCGGCACCGGCATCGCGTTCCTGGTGATGAACCACAACGCCGACCCGACGACCTCCAACGTGACGGCGAACGAGATCCGGGTGCTCGGGATCGGGACCACGCTGGGTGTGGTGATCCAGGCGCTCGGGTTGCTGCCGTCGCTGCGCCGGACGAACTACCGGTTCCGGCCGCGGCTCGACCTGCGCGGCAAGGGACTCGGGACGTCCTACCGGTTGGCGACCTGGACGCTGCTGTTCGTCCTGGTCAACCAGATCGCCTACCTGGCCGTGGTGCAGATCGCGACCTCGGCCGGCGACACGGCCGCCGCGATGGGCTTCGACGGCCGCGGCTTCACCCCGTACACGAAGGCCTACCTGATCCTGTTGCTGCCGCACGGGGTGATCACCGTGTCGGTGGTGACCGCGCTGCTGCCCCGGATGAGCCGGGCGGTGGCCGACGGCCGCATCGACGACATGCGCGCCGACCTCGCGACGGGCCTACGGCTGACCGGGGCCGTGCTGGTGCCCTCGGCGGTGGCGTTCGGGGTGCTCGGGCCGAGCATGTCCGTGTTGATGTTCGGCCACGGGAACACCTCGATCTACAACGCCGAGTACATGGGGTTCGTGCTGTCCGCGTTCGCACTCGGCCTGGTCCCGTTCACGATCCACAACCAGTTGTTGCGCGGGTTCTACGCGTTCGAGGACACCAGGACCCCGGTCACCATCAACGTCTGGATCGCCGCGACCAACATCGTGCTGGCGATCGGCTGTGCCGAGGTGCTGCCCGCGCGCTGGGTGGCGGTCGGGCTGGCGGTGAGCTACTCGGTGTCCTACATGGTCGGGGTGCGGATCTCGGCCAACCGCCTGGCCCGGCGGATCGGGCCGTTGGACCCCTCGGTCCGGACGACCTACGACAAGTTGGTGATCGCGTCGGTGGCCGCCGCGGTGCCCGCGTTGGCGATCGGCGAGCTGGCCTACCACCGCTGGGGCACCGGGCAGAAGGGGTCGCTGGTGACCGTGATCGGCGGCGGGTTGGCGATGGTGGTCACGTTCCTGATCGTCGCGATCTTCATGGAGATCCGTGAGGTGATCCGGCCGATCGACAAGCTGCTGAACCGTTTGGGGTGGTGAGTCCGGACCCGCCGGAGTAGTGACCGTGCTGCGGCGCCGCGCCGACCTAGGATGGAGCGGACGAGGGCGTCCCACCCCGACCGGCGCTCCCTCGGTACGGAAGGACTGCTGGTGGCACGAGCGACCCCGGAGGTCGGCACCCGAATCGGGGGCCGCTACCGGCTCGCGGAGCTGATGCGGGACTACGACGGGATCGCGTTCTGGCACGCCACCGACGAGATGCTGGCCCGTCCGGTCGGCATCTACCTGATCCCCGAGGACCACGACCTGGCCGAGGCGGTGGTCGCCGCCGCGCAGGCTGCCGCGAACATCGACGACCCTCGGTTCGTCCGCATCCTCGACGCAGTCCGAACTGACCAGGTCGTCCACGTCATCCAGGAATGGATCCCGACGGCTCGGCCGGTGCGCGTGGTGCTCGCCGAGGAAGGTCCGTTGGGCCCGGCGGACGCCCAGGTGATGATCACCGAGGCCGCGGAGGCGTTGAGCGTCGCCCACGAGGCCGGGCTGGCCCATCTGCGCCTCCAACCGAACACCGTGCTGATCACGCCGGCCGGCCAGGTCAAGATCTTCGGGCTGTGCGTGGAGGCGGCACTGCACGGCACGAGCGCGGTCGACCCGGCCCGGGCCGACACTCGGGGGCTGGCCCGGGTGCTCTACGCGATGCTCACCGCGAAGTGGCCGGAGGGCGAGGCGTTCGGCCTGCCCGCCGCGCCGTACGAGAACGGGGCGATCTGCACGCCCCGGCAGGTCCGGGCCGGCGTGCCGGACGCGGTCGACTCGATCGTCGACCGGGTGCTGAACCCGCGGCCGCGGGCCGGCAGTCCGCTGCGGACGCCGGCTGAGCTGGCCGCCGCGATCCGGAAGGTGCCGCATCGGACCCCGAGCCCGCCGCCGGCCAAACCGTCCGCCCCGCGCACCTTCGCCCCGCCGACGCCCAGTGCGGCCTCGGGCCCGTCCTGGCGACCGTCGAACGCCACCCGGGGCGCGCAGATCGGCGTCGCGTTCGTGCTGGCGCTGGGCCTGTCGCTGCTCGGCTGGCAGATCGCCCGGGCGATCGGTTCGGGCAGCGGGTCGAACTCGGACGCCACCGGGGCCGACACCCTGCAAACGATCCCGATCGCCGACGTCATCGACTTCGACCCGGCACCCGGTGGCGACCAGACCGAGAATCCGGAACAGGCGCCGCTTGCCGTCGACGGCAAGGCGGACACCACCTGGCACACCAACCGGTACCGGACCGCGACGTTCAACAAGTCCAAGCCCGGGGTCGGGCTGGTGCTCGACCTCGGTCACGCCCAGGTGGTGCGCCAGGTGAAGCTGCTGCTGCCGGTCGCCGGCACCTGGTTCCAGATCCGGGCCGCGGGAGCCTCGGCCTCGACCGCGCCCACCGACCTGGATTCCTACCTGGTGCTGTCCTCGGCCGACAACGCCCCCGCCGAGGACACGCTGCGGTTCGCATATGCGACGAACACGCGGTTCATCCTGATCTGGTTGACCCGGCTGCCGAAGGATCCCTCCGGCGGCGGGTACCGCAGCGGCATCTCGGAAGTAACCGTGAGCGGTTGATCACGTCCACCCCCGCGACGGCTCGCCGAAGCCTCCCCGCCCTTCGCGTACCGTGTACCAAGGCTTACCTTGACAGTCTTTCCCGGGAGACGCCTGCGCCGATGTTGACTGAACTGAGCCGGATGCCGGGCCGTTGCCGGCGACCGGCCAGGAGGGCAACGTCCCACGCCCTTCTTGCGGGTGCGCCCGCGGGGCGGCGAGGGTCCAGTTCTGTCGGATGCCGCGGCCATGGCTGAGCTGACGGCGACCTCCGACCGCGAGCTGCTGGAACTGCACCGGGAAGGCGACCCGGACGCGTTCGGCGAGATCGTGCGGCGGCACCGCGACCGCATGTGGGCCGTCGCGCTGCGCACCCTGGGCGACCCGGAGGAGGCGGCCGACGCCGTCCAGGACGCGCTGGTCTCGGCCTACCGGGCGGCGGGCGCTTTTCGTGGTGACTCCGCGATCACCACCTGGCTGCACCGCATCGTCGTCAACGCCTGCCTGGACCGGGCCCGGCGCCGCAGCATCCGGCGCACGGTCCCGCTTCCGGACCAGGAGAACGACGAGGACCGCGGCGGCCGGGATGTCGCCATCGCCGACGACCCGACCGACGATGCCGATCTCTCGATGGACGTCGCGGCCGCGTTGGCCACCCTGCCGATGGACCAGCGAGCCGCGCTTGTGCTGGTTGACCTGCAGGGATACCCCGTGGAGGAGGCCGGGAAGATCCTCGGCGTACCCACTGGAACCGTGAAGAGTCGGTGCGCACGCGGACGTGCCCGACTACTTCCGTTGCTGGCACATTTGAGGCAAGGGAACGAGATTGGCTCCGCCTGCGTCGAACCGGAGGTGAGTGCCAAAGTTGTGCCTCTGCACCGGGGTGCGACGCCGGCAGTCGGTGGGGGACCGCCTGGCCCAACGGGCTCGGCGGAAGGAGCGGACCAGCGGAAATGACTTACGGCGAGCACGTATCTACAGACACTCTGGCGGACCACGCCGAGGGTCTCCTCGGCGAGTCCGAGGCCGGACGGGTGTCGGCGCACCTCGATTCGTGTGCCGACTGCCGTGACACTGCCATGTTGTTGGCCTCCGTCTCGGACATCCTCGCGTCCGACGACCCCGGGCCGATGCCCGCACAGTACGTCGCCCGCATCAACGCGACTCTGGCCGAACTGGCCATCGCCGAACCGGTGACGCCCGGGTTGTCCGCCCGGCCCGCCACCTCGGTGGCGGCGGCCACCGGCGGCGGGGCCGAGGTCATCGACCTCGCCTCGCGGCGCAAAATCATGATGACCGGCCTGCGCCGGGTCAGCACGGTCGCGGCCAGCGTCGTGCTGCTCGTCGGCGGGGTCGCGCTCGGCATCGAGTCGGTCGGCAACCACAGTGAGCAGCCCGACGCGGGATCGGTCCCGCCGCCGGAGGTCCAGGCGACCTACCTGTCGGCCGACGTGCTCAACGTCCCCAGTGGCGCGGTCAAGAACGCCCAGGGCAACTACGTGACCTCCGACGGCTCGGTCTACGTGGTCAAGGGCAAGGACACCAAGACGGCGGTCAAGGTCCTTCAGCCCGGTGGCGGCGAGATCGTGCAAGGCGCGAACGGCCACCCGATCCAGGTTCAGCCCGCCCAGCCCGTTGGCACGCAGAACAACAACTCGAAGGCGGGCGGCAACGCGGCGCCGCTGATCATCCCCAAGGGCCACAAGAACGAGCCCTCGGGTGGCAACCCGGCGGCCGGCCAGACCAACCCGCCCGCGGCCACGCAGGCTCCCGCAGCCGGTCCGACCCCCGCCGCCCAGCCGGGCAAGCAGATGGCCGCGCCGAACACCGCCACCAAGCCCGGCGGTCGCGTCGGCACCGAGAACGTGCCGGGCAAGTCCGAGGGCGACCCGTACGTCACCCAGACCGGCCAGGCCTACAACGAGGACAACTTCGCCTCGAAGGTCATGGACCTGGTCTCGCAGGCCGACCAGCACACCGAGTCGAACGACAGCGTCCCGGCAGGCGGCGGCCAGAGTGCCGGCGGCGACCCGGCAGCCCCGGGCGACCCGGCGGCTCCTCCGGCCAGTGCGCCGAGTTCCTCGACCACAACGGCCGACACCACGTCCTCCGGGGTCAGCCCCTCCCAGAACGTGGCAACCAACTACTCCGCGCCCTCCGCGGCCGACCTGGCGCCGGTCGCGCACGGCCCGGCTTCGGCGAACGTCCAGGCCCGAGTGCTGCGCTGCGCGAGGCAGATCGGCCGCGCGGCGGTCGCCGGCGACGAGGGCACCTGGCAGAACAAGCCCGCCACGGTCGTGGTCGTACAGAGCGACAACGCGAACCAGGTCATCGGCTACGTCTTCTACGGCGAGTGCCATGGAGCGGCGAACCCGGCGCAGACGCCCTGGTCGCAGCCGGTCGACAAGCCGGGCACCGGGTCGGCGGCGCAGTCGACGACCCAGCCCAAGCGGGTCGGGGCTGTCACACCGTCGCAGACACAGGTGAAGTCCTCGGTCCCGGCGGCCACCGCCGACCCGCTGGACACCTCGACCCCGCAGCCGCTGGAGACGAAGGCGTTCTTCCCCTCGGCCGGCAAGCCCTAGTCGTTCGTTCCCCGGCCCGGCAACCGCGGGCCCGGGAACAACGCAGCCCTAGGATCGGTTTTCGGCAACGTGAAGTTCGCGGCCCAGGTCGCGAAAACTGACGAGCGAGGACCGGCGTGAGCGAGCAACGGAACGTCATCATTGTTGGGTCGGGCCCGGCGGGCTACACGGCAGCCGTCTACGCGGCGCGCGCGGACCTGAACCCGCTGGTGTTCGAAGGCGCGGTCACCATGGGTGGCGCGCTGATGAACACCACCGAGGTCGAGAACTTCCCCGGTTTCGCTTCCGGGGTCCAGGGCCCGGATCTGATGTTCGCGATGCGCGCCCAGGCCGAGCGGTTCGGGGCCCAGTTGGTCGGCGCCGACGTGACCGCGGTCGACCTGACCGGACCGGTCAAGAAGGTCACCGCCTCCGACGGCGAGCACACCGCCACCACCGTGATCCTGGCGACCGGCTCCCGCTACAAGGAGTTGGGGCTGACCAACGAGAAGCGGCTGTCCGGCCACGGGGTGTCCTGGTGCGCGACCTGCGACGGGTTCTTCTTCCGCGACCAGGACATCGCGGTGGTCGGCGGCGGGGACTCCGCGATGGAGGAAGCCACTTTCCTGGCTCGGTTCGCCAAATCGGTGACCGTCATCCACCGCCGGGCAGAGTTGCGCGCCAGCAAGGTCATGCAGATGCGCGCCTTCGACAACCCGAAGATCAAGTTCCTGTGGGATTCCGAGCCGATCGACGTGATCGGTGAGGACAAGGTCACCGGGCTCGTGGTGCGCAATCTGAAGAGCGGCGAGGAGTCCAAACTAGATCTGACGGGCCTGTTCGTCGCGATCGGCCACGACCCGCGCTCGGAACTGTTCAAGGGTCAGGTCGCCCTGGACGGCGAGGGCTACGTCAAGGTGGCCTCGCCCAGCACCCGGACCAACCTGAGCGGTGTGTTCGCCTGCGGCGACGTCGTCGACCACATCTACCGTCAAGCCATCACCGCGGCGGGTACCGGGTGTGCCGCGGCCCTGGACGCAGAGCGGTTCCTGGCCGACGCCGAGCACTGATCGCACCGAACTTCAGCACCCGCCACCGGCTCGCAGCGCGAGCCGTCGAGAGGAGAAAAGACACCATGGGTTCCATCGGGGAAGTCACCGACAAGACCTTCGAGTCCGACGTGCTCGGTGCTGACGTACCGGTGCTGGTCGACTTCTGGGCGCCATGGTGCGGACCGTGTCGCCAGGTCGCTCCGATCCTCGAGGAGATCGCCGCCGAGAACGAGGGCAAGATCCGAATCCTGAAGCTCAACGTCGACGAGAACCCGAAGACCGCCGCGAAGTACGGCGTCGTCTCGATCCCGACGATGAACCTCTACTCGGGCGGCCAGGTCGTCAAGCAGATCATCGGCGCCAAGCCGAAGCCGATGATCCTGAAGGACCTCGCCGAGTACGTCTGAGCCTGATCCGACGGGTCGACCGGTATCGCACCGGTCGGCCCGTCGCCATGTCGGGACCCGGAGCCCCCGATGTCCTCATTCAACGGCTCGCGCAAACCAGCGGTTCGTCACGGAGCAATCAACCGCGTGCGTGCACCCGGCGGGGCTAGGCTCGACCCTTGTTCGGCCCGAGCCCACTGCGTGGGCAGCACTGGGAGGAGACACCGGCGTGGA
The DNA here is from genome assembly GCA_036269075.1 of Sporichthyaceae bacterium. Taxonomy (NCBI): domain Bacteria; kingdom Bacillati; phylum Actinomycetota; class Actinomycetes; order Sporichthyales; family Sporichthyaceae; species Sporichthyaceae bacterium. The sequence continues at coordinate 21,942 of DATASX010000108.1, read as the reverse complement.
CAGCCGACTGCCGCACCCGGTGCACCGGCGGGGCGACACCGGTCCGACTGTTGCCGAGATTCGGCGGAAGCTGGCGATCCTGAGCCTGCTGCCCGACTCGCCGGACGCTGTCGACGATCCCGCCGAAGCGAGCTTCGACGACGCCTGCGACCGCGCGGTCCGGCACTTCCAGCAGCAACGCGGCCTGAACGTCGACGGCCTGGTCGGCCGGGAGACGTACGAGGCGCTCGAGGAAGCCCGCTGGCGGTTGGGCGACCGGGTGCTGTCCCACCAGGTCAGCCGATCGCAGCGGGGCGACGACGTCGCCGCGCTGCAGCGCCGACTGCTGGAGATGGGCTTCAACTGCGGTCGCGTCGACGGCATCTTCGGCGCCGAGACCGCCGCCGCGCTGCGCGAACTCCAACGCAGCCTCGGGGTCAGCGCCGACGGCACGTGCGGACCGGAGACATTCCGCGCGCTCGAGCGGCTGAACCGCACCGTCGTCGGCGGCCACGCCCACCGGTTGCGCGAGGCCGAGGCCGTGGCCCGCGCCGGCCCCCGGCTGGGCGGCAAGGTGGTCGTGATCGACCCGGGGCACGGCGGGCTCGACCACGGCAACGTGGGCAACGGGCTGACCGAGGCGTCGATCGTCGAGGACCTGGCCGCGCGCATCGAGGGCCGGCTGACGGCCACCGGCGTACAGGCCTACCTGACCCGTGCGGTCAGCGCCCGGCACGCCTCCCGGGTCGACCTGGACGACGAGGCCCGGGCGATGTTCGCCAACGAGGCCCGCGCCGACCTGGTGGTGTCCCTGCACGTCGACAGCCACCCCAACGCGGGAGCCTGCGGCGTGGCGACGTACTACTTCGGCACCGACCGGTACGGGCAGTCCAGCGCGACCGGCGAGCGCTTCGCCGAGCTGCTGCTGCGCGAGATCGTGGCCCGCACGGATCTGCTCGACTGCGGCTCCCACGGCAAGACGTGGGACCTGCTGCGCCGCACCCGGATGCCGGCCGTCCGGCTCGACCTGGGGTATCTGACCAACCCCGGCGACGCGGCCCGGCTGTCCGACGCGTCGTTCCGCGACGTGGTCGCCGAGTCGATCGTGATCGCCGTCCAAAGGCTGTATCTGCCGGCCGACGACGACGCCCCCACCGGCGCGCTGCGGATCAACGAGCTGTTCGCCGGCAAGGCTATCTGACGCATCGTCAGATAAATCTGACTACCCGTCAGACTGGACGGAACGCAGGTTCCGGGGTCATCGAGCCCAGCAGTCGCTCCAGCGCGATCTCCACGTCCTCGCGCCACGACACCGTGGTTTTGAGCTCCAGGCGCAGCCGCGGGAAGCGGTGGTGCGGCCGGACGGTCTTGAACCCCACCGCGCGCAGGTAATCGGCCGGAACCAGACAGCCCTCGGACTCTCCCTTGGCGTCACCGAAGGCCTCCATCGCCTTGACCCCCCGGCGCACCAGGTCCTTGGCGGCGCCCTGCACCAGCATCCGACCCAGTCCCCCGCCGACGAACTCCGGCACGATGAACGCGGTCGTCAGCAGCACGGCATCCGCGCTGACCGGTGAGGTCGGGAAAGCGATCGAGCGGGGGACGTAGCCGGGCGGGGCGTAGGCCACGTAGCCGGCGGTGAAGCCGTCGACCTGGACCAGCTTGCCGCAGGAGCCCCACTCCAGCAGCGTCGCGGACACCCAGGCCTCCTTCTCCAGCGAGGTGTCACCGGCATGGCTCGCGCGGTCGCCGGAGACCGGGTCCAGCTCCCAGAACACGCACGAGCGGCACCGGCGGGGCAACTGGTCGAGGTTGTCCAGCGTGATGTTGACCAACCGACGTGTCACGACACCACCTCTGGCTAGAGCGGTGGGGGACAGCCTAGGGCCGGTCGCACGCCGTCACCAGATCCGCAAGGCGTTCGTCGCGATCGCCCGCGGGACGGTTGCGTTGATCAGCTGTTGGGCCCCATCAGGGCCACGATCCGTTCCAGGTCGTCGACCGAGGCGAACTCCACGATCATCCGGCCCCGGCCCTGACTCAGCTGGACCTTGACCCGGGTGTCCCACCGGTCGGCCAGAGCGGCAGCGATGTTCTCCGCCGCCTCCGAGCGCGGGTGCGCGGCCGGGGAACGCCGGATCTTCGGCTTGCTCCCGTCGCCGATCGCGGCGAGCTCCTCGACAGCTCGCACCGACAACCCCTCGGCCACGATGCGCCCGGCGATGCGCTCCTGCTCGTCGGAGTCCTCGATCGACAGCAAGGCGCGGGCGTGACCGGCCGACAGCACGCCGGCCGCGACCCGACGCTGTACCGCGACCGGGAGCTTCAGCAGTCGCAGCGTGTTCGACACCTGGGAGCGCGACCGGCCGATCCGGGCGGCCAGCACGTCATGGGTGCAGTCGAAGTCCTTGAGCAGTTGGTCGTAAGCCGCCGCCTCCTCCAACGGGTTCAGGTCCGCACGGTGCAGGTTCTCCAAAAGTGCGTCCAGGAGGAGCTTGTCGTCCTCGGTCGCTCGCACGATCGCCGGGATCGTCGTGAACCCCGCCAGCTGGGCGGCGCGCCACCGGCGCTCCCCCATGATCAGCTCGTAGCTGCCCGGGCCGGTCGACCGCACGACCACCGGCTGGAGCAGACCGACCTCGCGCAACGAGTGGGTGAGCTCGGCGAGCAGGTCCGGGTCGAACACCTGACGCGGTTGGCGCGGATTGGGCACCACGGCCGAGAGCGGCAACTCGGCGAAGTAGGCGCCGGCCGGGACCTCGAACTCCGGTGCCGGGGCCCCGGAGGCCCGGGCCGCCGAAGCGGCACCGGCTTCCTCCGGCGGCGCGGTCGGGATCAGTGCGCCAAGCCCGCGGCCGAGTCCGCGGCGGGCCGGGGCGAGAGACGGAACACCCTGACGCGGCTGAGACACTGCAACGCTCCGAGAGGTCGAGATCGGTTACGGCTGAGCCCCGAGAGCGGGGCCAAGTCTGGCACGGATGTTTCACGTGAAACGTTCGGCCGCGGCGGACGCGCCGCATACCGAGCAGCCGGTCACTGCGCGGGCGTCGCAGGCTCCTCGACGACAGCGGCCCGGGCGAGCTCCCGGCCGGCCTCGAGGTAGGACAGCGCACCCGGGGAACCCGGGTCGTAGGTCAGCACGGTCTGGCCGTGGCTCGGGGCCTCGGACAGGCGCACCGAACGCGGAATCGTCGTCCGCAACACCCTCGGGCCGAAATGCCGCCGCACCTCCTGGGCCACCTGCTCGGCCAACTTGGTGCGCCCGTCGTACATGGTCAGCAGGATCGTGGAGACGTCGAGCTTCGTGTTCAGCCGGCTGCGCACCAGCTCGATCGTGTGGAGCAGCTGGGTCAGTCCCTCCAGCGCGTAGTACTCACACTGGACCGGGATCAGGACCTCACCGGCAGCGGTCAGCGCGTTGACCGTGAGCAGGCCGAGCGAAGGGGGGCAGTCGATGAAGACGTAGTCGACCCCCTCCAGCTCCGAGGCGGCCAACGCTCGGCTCAGCCGGGTCTCGCGGTGGTCCATCGACACCAGGTCGATCTCCGCGCCGGCCAGGTCGATGGTCGCCGGCACGCACGCCATGTTGGGCACGTCGAGGACCGGAACCGCGGCCTCGACGATAGACATCTCCCCGGTGAGCACGTCGTAGACGGACGGGACGTCACGGTGGTGGTCGACGCCGAGTGCCGTCGAGGCATTGCCCTGGGGGTCGAGGTCGATCAGCAGAACGTTCAGGCCGTGTATCGCCAGTGCCGCGCCCATGTTCACCGCGGTGGTGGTCTTGCCGACGCCGCCCTTCTGGTTCGCGACAACCATCACCCGCCGACGCGCGGGCCGCGGGAGCCGGGGCATGACCCCGGCCCGCATCGCGGCAGCCTTCCGAGCCGCGGACATGATCGGGAGGTCGTCGCGTCCCTGGCCGGAGTCGCGCCAGCCGAACTCCGACTCGTGGTCCGAGCCGGGCTCGTCGCCGGAAGGCAAAGGTCGACTCGACCGGAACATCCAACCCGCGACCACGGACACTCATCTCCTTGTTTCACGTGAAACATTCGTCATCGCATACGGCCGGTGCCGACTCCCCGCGACGCCGACGTGGTGACCTCGACAACCGTGGTGGGTGGATCGACGACCCCCACTCCGTAACCTCTCACAACCACGTCCGCGACACCCGCAGAGCGCAGGTGGGAACCTGCGGCCGCGACTTCCGCCGCCGCCGCCGCGCCCTTCATCGCCAGCAACCGACCGCCGGGGGCGAGCAGCGGCAGCGTCCAACCCAGCAGCCGATCCAGCGGGGCGACCGCTCGTGCCGTCACCACGTCGAGGGCACCGCGCAACTCGACGCACTCCTCGGCTCGGCCGCGGCGCACCCGGACGTTGGGAAGTTCGAGGCTCGCCACCGTCTCCGCCAGGAACATCGCGCGGCGCAGCATCGGCTCGACGAGGACGACCTCGACATCAGGCAGGACGATCCCGAGCACTATGCCCGGCAGGCCGGCGCCGGAGCCGACGTCGGCCACGCGGCGGGCCGACCCGACCGCCTCGGCGACGACGGCGCAATTGAGCAAGTGCCGGTCCCAGAGGCGTTCGACCTCGCGGGGGCCGATCAGCCCGCGGACGACACCGGCGTCGGCGAGCACGGCCGCGTACTGCTCGAGCTTCGGCAGGTACGGCTCGAAGTTGCGCCGGGCAGCCTCGGGAGCGGGTGGTGCCAACTGATCCATCTTCCGGCGCGGATCAGGACGGGTGGACGACCACCCGACGATTGGGCTCCTCGCCCTCGGACTCACTGCGCAGGCCCGCCGCGGCGATGGCGTCGTGGATGACCTTGCGCTCGAACGGGGTCATCGGCGCGAGCTTGACCGGTTCGCCGCTCGCGCGCGCCTCCTCCGCGGACTTGCTTCCGAGCTCGGTCAGCTCCTCACGACGGGCGGCCCGGAAGCCACCGATGTCGAGGATCAGCCGGCTGCGCTCGCCGGTGGCGCGCAGCACCGCGAGCCGGGTGAGCTCCTGGACGGCGTCGAGCACATTGCCGCCGCGGCCGACGAGCTGCTTGAGGTCGGCGCCCACGACGGACACCGCGGCGCGGTCGCCCTCGACGTCCATGTCGATGTCACCGTCGAGGTCGGCTATGTCGAGCAGCCCCTCGAGGTAGTCGGCCGCGATCTCGCCTTCCTGCTCCAGCAGTTCCAGGCGCGCCTTCGACGGCTTGCGCGGCGTCCGCGGACGCGAGCCGCCGCTGCCGGACTCGTCGGACTCGGCCGAATCGGAGTCGGACTCCTCGTCGAGGATGTCGAGGTCCTCGTCGACCACGGACTGCTCGCCGGACATCGGCTCTGGTGCACTCACCGTTGGAACTCCCTGTCCTTGGAAACCGCTAACGCTTCTTGGCGCCGCCGCGCTGGCTACGCGACTGCCGCTGCGGCTGCTGTCGACCCCCGGGCGCCGGTGCCTCGGGCGAGGCCGAGTCGCTCGCCCCCGGGCCGGCGGCGGGACCACCTTCGGGGCTCTGCGGCCGCTTGGCCGGCGAGTCGCCCTCGTCTCCCCCGCCACCCTTGCGACGCAGCATCGCCTCGTGCGCAACGCTGCCGACCGCAGGCATCCGGCGGATCACGTACAGCTGCTGGCCCATCGACCAGAAGTTCGAGACCAGCCAGTAGACCAGGACGCCGACCGGGAAGTTGATGCCGAAGACCCCGAACATCACCGGGAACAGGTACATCATGACCTTCTGCTGCTGCATGAAGGCGCTGGGTGTACCTGAGGTGTCCTTCGGCATGTTCTTCGTCATCAGCTGCCGCTGCGTGTAGAACTGCGAGCCGGACATCGCCAGGATCATCACCACGGTGACGATCTGGACGTGCACCGAGTGCGCGCCGATGAACTTGTCCGACAGGTGCGCGCCGAAGAAGGTCGCGTTCTTCGCGCTGTCGACGTCGGCACCCTTGATCACCCCGATCGGGTGACCGCCGGAGATCTTGCTCAGTACGCGGTAGAGCGCCAGGAAGAACGGCGACTGGGCCAGCACCGGCAGGCAACTGGCCAACGGGTTGGTGTTGTGCTCCTTGTAGAGCTTCATCAGCTCCTGGGAGATCCGCTCCCGGTCGCCCTTGTACCGCTCCTGGATCTTCTTGATCTCCGGCTGCAGCACCTGCATGTTCCGCATCGAGCGGATCTGCTTGACGAACAGCGGGATCAGCGCGATCCGGATGAGCATGACCAGGCCGACGATCGCCAGCGACCACGCCCAGCTCTGGCTCATGCCGATGGTGTGGAACCCGTCGTGCAGGTGCAGGATCACCCACGAGACAGCGGTGTACAGCGGATCGAAGATCTTCATCCGCAGCCTCCATGGTGATGCTCGGCGGGGAGTAGGCGGGGCCCGAATCGGTCCGACGGCGCCGGCACCTCGTCGATCCCACCAGGGTTCCATGGGTGGCACCGCAGCAGGCGACGGAGTGTCAGCCAGGCGCCGCGCGCGGTGCCGTGCTGCCGGAACGCCTCATAGGCATACCGCGAGCACGAGGGATAGAAACGACAGCGCGGGCCCAGCAACGGACTGACCGTCACCTGGTACAGCCGGATCAGACCGAGGAAGAGGAATCTCACTGGTCGCCGCCCACCCGGCGCAGGACCTTGCCAAGACCGCGGTCGAGCTCGGCGGCCAGCGTGGCCGAGGAGCAGGTAGCGGCGGTCGGGTTCGCCCGGACCACGAGCATCGAGCCGGCCGGCAGTCGGTCGAGGTGCGGGCGTACGTGATGACGCAGCCGACGCTTCACCTGGTTGCGGACGACGGCGCCGCCGACCGCACGACCCACCACGAAACCCACCCGGGGTTGGTCGGTGCGATCAGCGCCGGCGAAGAGTTGTACGACGAGACAGTCGCGCCCGGACCGATGCCCGCGGCGAGCTACCTGCTGGAAGTCGCGGCGATCACAGAGGCGGTTGGCAGCGGCCAGCACGAGGGTCAGGCCGAGAGTTTCGCGCGACCCCTGGCACGACGCGCAGTGAGGATCGCCCGGCCGGCTCGGGTGCGCATGCGCAGCCGGAACCCGTGTGTCTTCGCACGACGACGGTTGTTCGGCTGGAACGTGCGCTTGCTCACTGGATACTCCGCTTGTTGCACATCGTCGGCCGGAACCCACGGACAACGTTGTTCCAGTGGGCGAAGAGCCGAGCATGGTGGATGCCGTCGCGGGGACGACTCGCATACGTTACGCACCCCAGGACTGGGCGGTCAAACTCGTGTGATCCGCCGCGCGCGGCGCCCTTCGACCTGACGGTGGATGGGATTCCACAACTGTGGATCATCCTGTGGACAACGGCGGAGGAAACCCCGGCCGGCTGTGTGCGAGAGCGGGACGAACAGACATAATTCGGACGTACCGCCGGCTTCAGCGAGCTGCGACTCCGGCCGACCGCGGAGCATCGCGGCGCAACCCGCCTGTCACCAATTAAGGATCGCCCCGTGACTGTTCCGGATCCGGACCTCTCCGCCCTCTGGACCAGGGCTCTCGAGGATGACCGGGTCGTGCAACTGCCGCAGAACCAACGGGCGTTCCTCCGGTTGAGCCGCCCCATCGGAATGGTCGAGGGCACCTTCCTGATCGGCGCCCCGCACGACTTCGCCAAAGAAGCGATCGAGACCCGCATGCGGGAGGAGCTGGCCGGCTCGCTGAGCACCGCTGCCGGCCGTGAGGTCCGCATCGCGGTGACGGTGGACGACCCGCCCGCGGAGGTAGAAGCCGAACCGCAGGACGACAAACCTGAGTTCAATTCACATACAGCCGGGACAGGGTCGGGCACTCCCCCGGGCGACCCCGCGCTGGCGCTCGGCGAGATCAACGCCGAGCCGGCCGCGCGACTGAATCCCAAATACGTCTTCGACAGCTTCGTCACCGGTTCGAGCAATCGGTTCGCACACGCAGCCGCGGTCGCCGTGGCCGAAGCACCGGCCAAGGCGTACAACCCGCTGTTCATCTACGGCCACTCCGGGTTGGGCAAGACCCACCTGCTCCATGCCGCCGGGCATTACACGTCGAACCTGTTCCGCGGCATGCGCGTGCGCTACGTGAGCTCCGAGGAGTTCACCAACGACTTCATCAACTCGATCCGCGACGGCCGCGGCGAAGGATTCCGCTCGCGCTACCGCGCCGTGGACGTCCTGCTCGTGGACGACATCCAGTTCCTGGAGAACAAGGAGCAGACCCAGGAGGAGTTCTTCCACACGTTCAACACGCTGCACAACGCGAACAAGCAGATCGTGATCTCCTCCGACCGCGCCCCGAAGCAGTTGGTCACGCTGGAGGACCGGCTGCGCAACCGGTTCGAGTGGGGCCTGATCACCGACGTCCAGCCGCCCGAGTTGGAGACCCGGATCGCGATCCTGCGCAAGAAGGCCGCCCAGGACGGCTCGGTGGCCCCCCCGGAGGTCCTGGAGTACATCGCCGACAAGGTCTCGGCGAACATCCGCGAACTCGAGGGCGCCCTGATCCGGGTGACCGCGTTCGCCAGCCTGAACAAGACCCCGATCGACCTGTCGCTTGCCGAGATCGTCCTGAAGGACATCCTCGCCGACCAGGCCGGCCCGGAGATCTCGATGGCCACGATCATGACCCAGACCGCGCTGTACTACGGGCTGACCATCGACGACCTGTGCGGACAGTCCCGCTCGCGAGTGCTGGTGACGGCCCGTCAGGTGGCCATGTATCTGTGCCGCGAGATGACCGACATGTCACTGCCGAAGATCGGCCAGGCGTTCGGCGGCCGCGACCACACCACGGTCATGCATGCCGAGCGCAAGATCCGCGACCTGATGGCCCAACGGGCCAGCGTCTACAACCAGATCGCCGAGCTCACCGCGCGGATCAAACAGCAGAACCGCAACGCGTGAACCCGGATGTGTGGTCTGCCTCACTCACATACCCACAGCTGTGAACAACCCTGTGGACTGAGAATTGCCTAAGAGCTTCGGGCGATAGGTACTCGCGCTCGATGAACCTCTTGTGAACAGCCCTGGGGACACCGTGTGCCCGACCGGTGGACGACGCAGCACGAACATCCCCGACACCAAGCCGGACGAACCGGTACGAGTCGGACATTTCTTGTCATCCCCGGACGAACGCACAGGGCGGTGCACGGCGAGGGGCACGCTGACCTGCACGTTCTCGGTTGTCCACAGTTCCCACCGCTCCTACTTACTACGGCGGTTCCTCTCTTCTCCCCACTTCTGAACTACAAGAAGCGACCGTGCGCGCAATCGCGAGCGGCGACTGACAGACTGAACGGCCACTGGGCAACTGACGGTTGATGGGCGGTGTCCGATGAGGTTCCGGGTAGAACGCGACGTGCTGACCGACGCAGTCGCGTGGACTGCGCGCAGCCTGCCGGTCCGGCCACCGGTCGCGGTCCTCGCGGGCATGCTGCTGACCGCGGACGACAACGGTTTGGCACTGGCCGGTTTCGACTACGAGACCAGCGCCCGAGCGGAGCTGTCGGCCGAGGTGGCTGACGAGGGCCGCGTGCTGGTCTCGGGTCGGTTGCTGGCCGAGATCTGCAAGAGCCTGCCCAACAAGCCCGTCGACATCCGCACCGACGGAACCAAGGTGCTGATGACCTGCGGCAGCGCGAAGTTCAACCTTCTGACGTTGCCGGTCGAGGACTACCCGACCCTGCCGGACATGCCCACCCGTTCCGGGTCCGTGGCTGCCGACGTGCTCGCCGGCGCGGTGTCCCAGGTCGCGGTCGCCGCCGGCCGCGACGACACCCTGCCGATCCTCACCGGCATCCGCATCGAGATCGAGGGCGAGAAGGTCACGCTGGCCGCGACCGACCGCTACCGGCTGGCCGTGCGGGAGTTCAGCTGGAAGCCGGAGCAGGAGGGCATCTCCCTGCAGGCGCTGGTGCCGGCCAAGACGCTGTCCGACACGGCGAAGTCGTTGAGCGGCGAGGTGGAGTTCGCGTTGTCCACCGGGAACGCCGGCGCCGGGCTCGTCGGGCTGGCCGGTAACGGCCGACGCACCACCTCGCGGCTCCTGGAGGGCGACTTCCCGAAGTACCGCTCGCTGCTGCCCAGCGAGTACTCCTCCTGCGCCACGGTCGAGACCGCCCGGCTGGTAGAGGCGGTTCGCCGCGTCTCGCTGGTGGCCGACCGCAACACCCCGGTCCGGCTGACGTTCAGCGCGGGCGAGGTCGTCCTGGAGGCCGGTTCCGGCGACGAGGCCTCCGCCTCGGAGGCGCTCGAGGCCGGTCTGGAGGGCTCGGACATCGCAATCGCGTTCAACCCGGGCTACCTGCTGGACGGCTTGAACGCACTCGATGACCCACAGGTTCGCCTGTCATTCACCACCTCGACGAAACCTGCGGTGATAACCGGGGGGAGCGGGCAGGAAGATCCCAGGACGGCCGAGTACCGGCACCTGCTGATGCCGGTCCGGCTCTCGGGCTGAATCTCGAACCTCTCGCCGTCGCGGACAGATCGGAGACGTAACCGATGCAGATGGGCCTGATCGGACTCGGCCGCATGGGCGGCAACATGAAGGCACGCCTCGAGGCCGGCGGCCATCAGGTCATCGGGTTCGACAACGACCCGGGGCTGGCCGACGTCAAGAACCTCGCCGACCTGGTCGCCGCGCTGGAAGCACCGCGCGCGATCTGGGTGATGGTCCCCCACGGCGGGCCGACCCGCGACACCGTCCACGCCCTCGGTGAGCTGCTCTCCGTCGGCGATGTCGTGATCGACGGCGGTAACTCGCGCTGGACCGAGGACATCGAGAACGCCGCCCACCTGGCCAAGAGCGGCATCGGCTACATCGACGCCGGCGTCTCCGGTGGCGTGTGGGGCAAGACGAACGGCTACGCATTGATGGTCGGCGGCGCGGACTCCGACGTCGCCCGGCTGCAGCCGATCTTCGACACCCTCAAGCCGGACAGTGAGTTCGGATTCGTGCACGCCGGCGGGGTCGGTGCGGGGCACTACGCGAAAATGGTCCACAACGGCATCGAGTACGGCCTGATGCAGGCCTACGCCGAGGGTTACGAGTTGCTCGCCGCCTCCGACGTGGTGACCAACGTGCCCGCCACCTTCAAGTCCTGGCGCTCGGGCACGGTCATCCAGTCCTGGTTGCTGGACCTGCTGGACCGGGCGCTGGACGCCGACCCGGACCTGCACGAGTTGCGCGGCCGCGCCGACGACTCCGGCGAGGGCCGCTGGACGCTGGAGGCGGCGATCGACAACGCGGTGCCGATGCCGGTGATCAGCGCGGCGCTGTTCGCGCGGTTCTCCTCGCGGCAGGACGAGTCGCCGGCGATGAAGGTCGTGGCCGCCTTGCGGCAGCAGTTCGGCGGGCACGCCGTCACCACCTCCGGTCCGCCCGCCTGACCACAGACCACCGGGCCAGATGTACGTCGAGTTCCTGGGGCTGACCGACTACCGGTCCTATGCCACGGCCGAGATCGAACTGCCGGCCGGGCCGAGTGCGTTCCTGGGCGTCAACGGCGCCGGCAAGACCAACCTGGTCGAGGCCATCGGCTACGCCTCGACCCTGGGCAGCCACCGGGTCGCGACCGACTCGGCGTTGGTCCGACTCGGTGCATCCCAGGCCGTGCTGCGGTGCGGGCTGGTCCGCGACGAACGCCGCGCGCTGGTCGAGATCGAGATCCTGCCCGGCAAGGCAAACCGGGTGCAGCTCAACCGGGCGGTGCTGTCGCGGCCGCGGCAGGTGCTCGGGGTGCTGGCCACCGTGTTGTTTGCCCCGGACGACCTGGAGATCGTGAAGGGCGACCCGTCGGCCCGCCGCGGATTCCTCGACGATCTGCTGGTGGCGCTGTCCCCGCGGGTGGCCGGCGTGCGGAGCGACTACGACCGGGTGCTCAAGCAGCGCAATGCGTTACTGAAGTCAGCCGGCGCCGCCGTCCGATCCGGCCGGGGCGATCTGCGCACGCTCGAGGCCTGGGACGGCCAGCTCGCGACCTTCGGGGCGGACCTGCTGGCCGCCCGGCTGAAGCTGGTCAGGGCCCTGGAGCCGTTGGTGGCCAAGGCTTACGACGAGATCAGTGCGGGCCGGGGGGCCGCGGCGCTGGCGTATCGCAGCTCGCTGGGCGCGGATGTCGACCTGGAGCCGGACCGGCCCGCGTTGGAGTCGGCCCTGCTGGCCGCGCTGCTCGCGAGCCGGAACGCCGAACTCGACCGGGGCCTGAGCCTGTTCGGGCCGCACCGGGACGACCTGGTACTCAGCCTCGGTCCGCTACCGGCGCGCGGGTATGCCAGCCACGGGGAGTGCTGGTCGTTCGCGCTGGCGCTTCGGCTGGCCGCCTACGAACTGCTGCGCAGCGCCCTGGGCACCGACCCGGTGCTGATCCTCGACGACGTGTTCGCCGAGCTGGACTCGCAACGACGTGGCCGCCTGGCGCACCTGGTCGCCGGCGCCGAGCAGGTGCTGGTCACCGCGGCCGTGCCGGAGGACGTCCCCGAGGAGCTGGCCGGCGCCCGGTACCAGGTGCTCGAGGGGGTGGTCAGCCGTGTCCGATGACGAACAGACCCCAGCCGCTCCCCCGGCTGCTCCGGACCAACCCGCCGGTCTCGACCTGGCCCGCGCAGCCCTGGCCGATGCCCGCGACCGCGCCCGGAAGACCACCCCGCGCCGGACCCGGCGACCCGCAAGTCCGGTGGTCCGAGTCCGCGGCGACGAGTCCCGCGACCCCCAGTTGTTCGGTGCCGTGCTCGGCCGGCTGGTGACCGACCGCGGCTGGACCGCGCCGGCCGAGGCCGTCGGGGTGGTCGACCGCTGGCCGGAGCTGGTCGGGTCGGACATCGCCGAGCGGACGGAGGCCGAGTCGCTCACCGACGGGGTGCTGGTGGTGCGCGCGGTCTCCACGGCCTGGGCGACCCAGCTGCGGCTGATGGCCCCGGACATCCTGCGCCGGTTGAACACCGAACTCGGGCACAACACCGTGACCCGCCTGGACGTCCGCGGCCCGGCCGCGCCGAACTGGGTCAAGGGCCCGCTGCGGGCCCGCGACAGCCGTGGGCCGCGGGACACGTACGGGTGACTGAGGCAAGCGCGCAACGAAGGAGCACGTGTTGCCAGCAACCCGACGATGTGCACTGCCGGGTGAACTGAGCCGTCGGCGGGTCGTCAACCGTGTTGTCCCCAGTGTTGTCCACAGCTGTGGACAGAACTGTGGGGACAACAGCGATTCGCCGCCACAGAGTTCGCCGTGATCTCCCTCGTGGGGGGACACCGACCCGGGGGTGAACTGCGTCTGTGGCTCGATTCGAGCCCGTCGTGGCGATGCGACCCGCCGAAAGACGATAGAATCTGAGACAGAATCCCGGAACGCCGGGGCACCCGACTGTCGTGCGCGACCCGCCGAGATTCTCTCGGTGGGGCGCTGGTCGCTGGGTGCCTCCGGCGACGAAGGCAGAACTACCGAGGGGACGCACCGCTGGTGGTCGAACAAGCTGCGCCGGGCGTGGCGGTCCTGCCCGACGCTCCGGATCCGGGAACGGGCGGTGGGTTCAACGGGACGGCGGTCGCGCATTCCTACGACGCCAGCACGATCACCGTGCTGGAGGGTCTGGAAGCGGTTCGCAAACGTCCCAGCATGTACATCGGATCGACTGGCGAGCGCGGTCTGCACCACCTCGTGTACGAGGTTGTGGACAACGCCGTGGACGAGGCCCTGGCCGGCTACTGCACCCGGGTCGACGTCACGATCCTCGCCGACGGCGGTGTCCGGGTTCGCGACAACGGCCGTGGCATCCCGGTCGACATGCACCCGGTCGAGCAGAGGCCCGCTGTCGAGGTCGTGCTGACCGTCCTGCACGCGGGCGGCAAGTTCGGCGGCGGTGGCTACACGGTCTCCGGCGGCCTGCACGGCGTCGGTGTCTCTGTGGTCAATGCCTTGTCCACGCGGCTCGACGTCGAGATCTGTCGCGACGGCTACATGTGGACGCAGTCCTACGCCGGCGGTGCCCCGACCGCTCCGCTGGCCCAGGGTGCGCCGACCGATGAGACCGGCACCGTCGTCACCTTCTGGGCCGACGAGTCGATCTTCGACACGGTCGAGTACACCTTCGAGACCCTGCGCCGCCGATTCGAGGAGATGGCGTTCCTCAACCGGGGCCTGACGATTGCGCTCACCGACGAGCGGCCCGGGCACGAGGACGTCGAGGACCACGTCCGCAGCGTCGAGTACATGTACTCCGGTGGAATCGTCGACTACGTCGCCCATCTGAACGCCGTGAAGGGTGTCTCGCACCCGACGATCCTGTTCTTCGAGTCCGAGGACACCGATCGCGGTATGGCGCTCGAGATCGCCATGCAGTGGAACCCGACGTTCAACGAGTCGGTGTTCACCTTCGCGAACACGATCAACACCCACGAGGGCGGCGCCCACGAGGAGGGCTTCCGCTCCTCGCTCACCTCGTTGATCAACAAGTTCGCGCGCGCCCAGAACCTGCTCAGGGAGAAGGACCAGAACCTCACCGGTGAGGACATCCGCGAGGGCCTGACCGCGATCGTCTCGATCAAGCTGAGCGAACCCCAGTTCGAGGGTCAGACCAAGACCAAGCTGGGCAACACCGAGGCACGGACGTTCGTGCAGACCGTGCTGAACGACCGGTTCGGCGAGTGGCTGGAGAAGAACCCCACCGAGGGCAAGCAGATCGCCCGGAAGTCGATCGACGCGGCCACCGCCCGGATCGCGGCACGCAAGGCTCGCGATCTGGCCCGGAACCGCAAGGGGCTGCTTACCGGTGGCGGCATGCCCGGAAAACTGCGGGACTGTCAGTCGAACGAACCCGAGCACTGCGAGGTGTTCGTCGTCGAGGGCGACTCGGCCGGCGGCAGCGCGGTCGGTGGCCGCGACCCGATGACCCAGGCGATCCTGCCGATCCGCGGCAAGATCCTCAACGTCGAGAAGTCCCGCATCGACCGCGTGCTCGCGAACACCGAGGTCCAGGCGATCATCACCGCCCTCGGCACCGGCATCCACGACGAGTTCGACATCAACAAGCTGCGGTATCACAAGATCGTCCTGATGGCCGACGCCGACGTCGACGGCCAGCACATCCGCACGCTGCTGCTCACCTTGTTGTTCCGCTTCATGAAGCCGCTGGTGGAGGCCGGTCACGTGTACCTGGCCCAGCCGCCGCTCTACAAGCTGAAATGGCCCGGCGGCAAGGACAACGCGGAGTACGCCTACTCCGACCGCGAGCGCGATGCGCTGCTCGCCGCTGGGGCCGCGGCCGGCCGCAAGATGCCCAAGGAGGACGGCATCCAGCGGTTCAAGGGGCTGGGTGAGATGCCGGCCAAGGAACTGTGGGACACCACGATGGACCCGATGTCCCGGGTGCTGCTCCAGGTCACCCTCGACGAGGCCGCGATGGCCGACGAGTTGTTCAGCGTGCTGATGGGCGAGGACGTCGAGGCCCGGCGCAGCTTCATCCAGCGCAACGCGAAGGACGTCCGCTTCCTGGATATCTGACCAGCCGTCAGATCCTATCTCCACCGAGGAATTCTTTGTGACTGAGGAAATGACGGGTCCGCCCCCCGGCGGCCGCGTCGAGCCGGTCGGGCTCGAGGTCGAGATGCAGCGAAGCTATCTCGACTACGCGATGAGCGTGATCGTCGGTCGCGCGCTGCCCGACGTGCGCGACGGTCTGAAGCCGGTGCACCGTCGGGTCCTCTACGCGATGTACGACGGTGGGTACCGACCCGACCGGGGCTACAACAAGTGCGCCCGCATCGTCGGCGACGTCATGGGCAGCTACCACCCGCACGGCGACTCGGCGATCTACGACGCCCTGGTCCGCCTGGCGCAGCCGTGGTCGCTGCGGATGCCGCTGGTCGACGGCAACGGCAACTTCGGGTCTCCGGGCAACGACCCGGCCGCCGCCATGCGGTACACCGAGTGCCGCCTGGCGCCGTTGGCGATGGAGATGCTCCGGGACATCGACGAGGACACCGTCGATTTCTCCGACAACTACGACGGCCGGCAGCAGGAACCGAACGTCCTGCCGGCCCGGTTCCCGAACCTGTTGGTCAACGGCTCGGCCGGTATCGCCGTCGGCATGGCGACCAACATCCCGCCGCACAACCTGCGCGAGATCGCCGAGGGCGTGCAGTGGTACCTGGCGAACCCGCAGGCCTCGAAGGAGGAGTTGCTCGCCGCGCTGCTCGAACGGGTGAAGGGCCCGGACTTCCCGACCGGCGCCTACATCGTTGGCTTGCGCGGGATCCGCGACGCGTACACCACCGGCCGCGGCTCGATCACGATGCGCGCGGTCGTGGAGGTCGAGGAGAACAGCAAGGGCCGCACCCAGCTGGTCGTCAGCGCACTCCCCTACCAGGTCAACCCGGACAACCTCGCGCAGAAGATCGCTGAGCTCGTGAGCGACGGCAAGGTCGCGGGCATCGCGGAGCTGAACGACGAAACCTCGGCCCGAACCGGCCAGCGCCTGGTGATCGTGCTCAAGCGCGACGCCGTCGCCCAGGTCGTGCTGAACAACCTCTACAAGCACACCCAGCTGCAGGAGACCTTCGGCGCGAACATGCTCGCGCTGGTCGACGGCGTGCCGCGCACTCTCACCCTGGACGCGTTCGTCCGGCACTGGGTCGCGCACCAGATCGAGGTCATCGTCCGGCGCACCAGGTTCCGGCTGCGCAAGGCCGAGGCCCGGGCCCACATCCTGCGCGCGTTGCTCAAGGCTCTGGACGCACTCGACGAGGTCATCGCGCTGATCCGGGCCAGCGCCTCGGTCGAGGACGCCCGCACCGGCTTGATGGCGCTGCTGGAGATCGACGAGCTGCAGGCCACGGCGATCCTCGACATGCAGTTGCGTCGATTGGCGGCCCTGGAACGGCAGAAGCTCCTCGACGAGTACGAGGAACTCATGGCGATGATCGCGGAGTTCAACGCGATCCTGGACTCGGAGGGCCGGCAGCGGCAGATCATCTCCGACGAGCTCGCCGCCACCGTGGAGAAGTACGGCGACGAGCGACGGACGCAGATCATGCCCTGGGACGGCGACGTCTCCATGGAAGATCTGATCGCCGAGGAGGACATGGTCGTCACGATCACCCGTGGCGGTTATGTGAAGCGGACCTCCGCCAGCCTCTACCGCTCCCAGCGGCGCGGCGGCAAGGGCGTGCGCGGGGCCACGCTGCGGCAGGACGACATCGTCGAGCACTTCTTCGTGACGACCACCCATCACTGGGTGCTGTTCTTCACGAACAAAGGCCGGGTGTACCGGGCGAAGACCTACGAGCTGCCGGACTCCGGACGCGACGCCAAAGGCATGCACGTAGCGAATCTCTTGGCTTTCCAGCCCGACGAGAAGATCGCCCAGGTCATGTACCTGCGCGACTACGCGGTCGCGCCGTACCTGCTGCTGGCGACCCGCGGCGGGCAGGTGAAGAAGACCCCGCTGGGCGAGTACGACTCCGCGCGGCAGGGCGGCGTCATCGCCATCAACCTGCGCGAGGACGACGAGGTGATCGGCGCGCTGCTCGTCTCCCCCACCGACGACGTGCTGCTGGTCAGCCGCAAGGCCATGTCGATCCGGTTCACCGCCGACGACGACGCGCTGCGTCCGATGGGCCGGGCCACCGGTGGCGTGCGTGGCATGAACCTCAAGGACGACGACGCCGTTCTGTCGCTGGCGCTGGTCCGGCCGGGTTCGGACCTGGTGGTCGCGACGGCGAACGGTTATGTCAAGCGGACCGACGTCGACGAGTACCGGGTGCAACAACGCGGTGGATATGGGACACAAGCTGCCAGAACGACCGACGATCGAGGCGAGCTGGTGGGCGCCTTGATAGTCGTTGAGGGTGAACAATTGTTCGTAATCACGTCAAATGGCGGCGTCCTACGTACGGTTATCACAACTGTGACCCTGAGGCGTACCGGACGTGCCACCATGGGCGTGCGGCTGATCGACGTGGCCGACGGCGACAGTGTGGTGGCGATCGCGCGCAACGCTGAGGACTCGGTCGACGAGGACTCGGAGACCGAAGCGGGCTCTGCGGAACCAGAGCAGCCCGAGGCGGGGGTTGAGGGCGACGCGCGCCCGGTCGGTTCAGACGACCATGGCGGCGCCGAGGGGGGCGCTGCAGACCAGGAGGGTTAGGCGTGGACGACAGCCCCAAGGAGGAGCGCCCGGGATTCGGGCGCGCTCTGGGCCGTATCCGGGGCAACTCCGAGAGCACTCCTCAGGTTTCGGGCATCGGTCCCGGGGCAGGGGTCGGAATTGTGGTTGCCGATTCGGTGAGCGACCGTCCGTTCGGCAGGGCCCCCAAGCCTGAGCCGGAAGCGGCGCCCACACACCCTGCCGCGAGAGCCGGCTGGACCTCCGTGAAGGCCAGGACGGCCGCCCGCGTCAAGGGCACTGCGGAGACCGAGGCCGTCTCCGACGAGGCCCCGATCCCGCGCTCCCGGCTTGGCCGTTCCCGCAGTACCGAGACCACCGGTGGGCGTGCCCCGCGCGTACGCCGGGCCCGCCTGAAGGTCGTCAACGTCGACCCGTGGTCGATGATGAAGGTGTCGTTCCTGTTCTCGGTCGCCCTCGGCCTGGTGTTCATGGTCGCGGTGGCGCTGCTCTGGACGGCCCTCGACGTGATGGGCGTGTTCTCCAGCGTCGGCCACACCGTCAGCGACGTCAGCGGGGGCGCGAACTCCTCCGGCTTCAACGTGGTCTCGTTCTTCTCGCTGCCCCGCGTGATGGGCATCGCGACGATCCTGGCGCTGGTCAACACGATCATGATCACCGCGCTGGCGACCCTGGCGAGCTACCTCTACAACCTCTCCACCGAGCTCGTGGGTGGCCTCGAGATGACTCTCGCCGAAGAAGAGTGACCGCCGTCCCACCTGCAGATTCTTCGGGCCCTTCCCAACCGATTGGGAGGGGCCCGCTGCGTTGCTGTATCTTCGACCGGCGGTCAGGAACGTGGCGCGGGAGCGAACTCGCGCGCCCACGCTCGGCAGCCCTCGGGCCTATAGCTCAGCTCGGTTAGAGCGCTTCCCTGATAAGGAAGAGGTCGATGGTTCAAGTCCATCTAGGCCCACCCCGCTGACCTGGGCACCCGTGGATTCCACGGGTGTCCTTTTCGCTGTCGGGCCCTGTTTGACGGCAACGCTGACGGCAACGTCATCCCGAGTCGCCCTTGGTGACCGGGGGTTTCCCCTGGTCCAGGAGTTGGTCCATCAGGCGCATCGCGGCGCGCTGCTCGTCCGATGTGACGTGGGTGCAGACGTTCATGGTCACCGCGATCTGGCTGTGTCCGAGGATCTCCATGATCGTTCGCGGAGGCACCCGCAAGTAGGCCAGGAACGACGCGCACATGTGGCGGAGGTCGTGCAGACGTATCCGCGGCAGTTCGGCCGCGGCGACGATCCGTTCGAAGCTGCGGGCCAGGTTGCGCGGTTCGATCGGGGTGCCGTGGCGGGTAGTGAACACGAAGTCGGAGTCGGGCCACGAAGGGCCGCTGGCGATGCGGTCGGCGGCCTGCTCGCTCCGGCGCCGGCGCAGCGCCCGGAAGGTCGTGGGGTTCGCGCGGGACGGCGTCGAGGGTGCCGTCCGGGTGGACGGCGGTGACGGTCCAGGTGGCGCCGTTGCGCACGTGCCCGCCGTCGGGGATGCGGAGGCGTCGGTCGTTCTGCCGGGTGATGATCCAGTCCCCAGCCGCACAGGCGGTGCCGTCCTGCAAGCCGACCTCGGGGCCGGCGACCTGACCGGCGATGAGGCGGTCCTCGCGGGCGCGCAGATTCAGCGCGGTGACGGTGTCTCGGTCGGGTGCGATCAGCAGGGTGGTCTTGCCCGCGATCAGGTCGGCCTGCCAGGCGCGGTAGGCGGACTCGGTCATCGCCGCGGTGTCGCCGTCGAGCACCCGGCCGCGATCGGCGTAGGTGGCGATGACGGCGGGGTCGCCGGTGCGGAGAGCGCGGGTGGCGTCGGCTTCCCAGCGGTTGGTGAAGCGCCAGAGCGCGTCGAGGGAGTGGCCGGTGCCGGACTCGATCGCGGTCTCGGCGAGGAGCGCGAACCCACCGCCGGCGTCGACGGCGTCGAGCTGGTGGTGGTCCCCGACCAGCAGCAGCTTCGCCCCGGCTGCGGTCACGTGACCGATGAGGGCGTGGAGGTGCGCGGTGGAGGCAAGCGAGGCCTCATCGACGATGACGAGCATCCCGGCGCGCATCGACCCCGGGCCGTTGACCTGCGCTGATGCCAGCCCGGCAAGCATGCCGGCAACCGGTTCGGCAAGTACTGAAGGGGCCGCCCCGGGCGCGGGCGTGCGGGGATGGTTGTGGTCGTGGAGCCACTTGGCGGTGTTCTCGCACGGGATCCGCAACGAGAGGGAGAGTTGGGCGGCCGCCGCGGCGGAGGCGGCGAGCCCGAGCACGGAATCGGGGCCGTGCGTGTGGGCCCAAGCGCGGGTCAGGACCGCGAGGGTCTTGGTTTTCCCGGTCCCGGCCGGTCCGATGAGGACGTCCAGGCGGCGGGCGGAGGTGGCGATGCCCACGATCGCGGCGTGCTGGTCCGGGGACAGGCGCTGCCCGGGCATCGGCCGGTCCAGCGGCTCCAGGACCGCGGCCGGGACGGCCGGTCCGGTCAGGTCCGCCATCGCGGCCAGCAGCCGGGCTTCGGCATCGAGGACCGCGGTGGTGGTGAACGCGGCCTCCGACGGCCGGTCGAAGACGCTGGTGCCGTCCAGGCGACGGAACTTCTGCGGGTGCGGAACAGCTCCGGCGGATCCAGCGCGACGCACCGCGCCAGGGTGGCCTCGACGACCTGGTCGAGCAGCGCGATCCGCTGTGCCGGGTCGGTGAGGCGCAGGTGGCGGGTGGCGCGGGCTGCCTCGGCGAGCAGATTCGCCCGGGTCCAGGTCGGCCGGCGCACCGCGACCCCGGCCAGGACGGCCTCGGCAAGCGCCGCCGGGTCGGCTCCGGTGTCGACCGCTAAGCCGTTCTCAATTGCCAGCGCGGCGAATTGCGTGCTGGTGAGCGCCGGGTCGACGAGTTCGGCCGGGCGCTTACCAGTCGCGGCGGTAGCGGTTGCCCGCCACGTGTCACGCAGCTCGGCAAGCGGGTGGATCTCCTTTTCGGGGCGGGTGACCAGGGTCGCGCGCTGCCGCAGGCGCAGCACCTCCGCCCGCGATGGCTCGCGGCCGCGCTCGGCGGTGAAGTCGGCGACCAGGTCCTCCAGCTGGGCGCTGATCTGGACTGAGCGTTGGGAGAAGACGGCGAGCAGGTCGTCGTCGACGCCGTCGATCTCGAACACCGGCGAACTCCGCGGTCCGCGTTCGCGCCAGGACCACGTGACCGGCAGGCGCTGGGCGAGTTGGTCGGCGAACAGGTCGTTGTAGACCTCGGACAGGGCGACCGCGGCGCGGTAGAGCTCCTGCCCGTCCACTGAGCGCCACTGCCCGTCCGGGCCCTGCACTTTGTTGGCGACCACGACGTGGGTGTGCAGGTGCGGGTCACCGGCCCGGGAGTCGAAGTGATCGAACGCGGCCGCGATCAACCCCCGCGCCGGGACCTGGGCGCAGGACTGCGCCCCGATCCGGGTGTGCAGGAACCGGTCCTCGATGAGCTCGAGCACCCCGTCGATCGCTGCCCGGTGCGCGCCGACCACCTCTGCCTGGACGGTCTCCTCGCCGAGGGCCCAGAGCACGCTCGCCGACTTCGGCACCGTGAACGTCAGATCGAACCCCGCCACCGCGGACCGGGACGGGTTGGCCTTCACATGCGCCTCGATCCCGGCGACCGCCGCCGCCCGGGCCTCCTCCGACAGCTCGGCGGGGAGGCCGGCAACCGCGTCGGCAATCCGCCCGGCGGCGGACTTGAACGTCGGATACGGCCGGCCGAGCTGCTCGCCGGTGACCGGGTCGGACCCTTTGCCGTACACGGAGGCCATCGCCTTCTCGGTCACGATCTCCCCGGGCCGCAGCCCGCCGTCGCCGAGCG
>DATASX010000107.1 GCA_036269075.1 Sporichthyaceae bacterium | reverse complement strand
GCCGCGAACGGCACGGCGGGGATGACCGCGGTGGCGTTGGCCCCGGATCTGGGTGAGCGCTACCTGGACACCGTCTACCAGACCAACTGGGTCCAGGAGCTCTACGGCCAGGACGTCCTGGACAACATCGACGAGACGCCGACCCAACGAGCCGTCAGCCGGCGCCGCACCGCGCTGCGTCGACAGGCGGGCTAATCTGCGGCCGTGTCCACCCGCACCGATGCGTCGATCGAGGGATCGGTGCAGGTTTGGTGGGGCACCCCGGCCGAACCCAACACCGCGGTGCTGGGCCTGCTCGACGATGCGGAGCAGGCCCGGCACCTTCGGCTGCGGCGGCCGGAGGACCGGGCGGCGCACGCGACCGCGCACGCGCTGCTGCGGCTGGTGCTCGGTCGACTGCTCGACCGGCCGCCCGCCTCGATCCGGCTGGACCGGACCTGCCCGGAGTGCGGGGCCGATCACGGCAAGCCGCGCCTGATCGGGGGCGGGCTGGAGTTCTCGCTGACCCACTCCCGCGGCCGGGTCGGGATCGCGGTGGCCACGGTCCCGGTCGGCATCGACGTCGAGGACCTCTCCCGGCTGCGACCGGACCCCGCCCTGGAGGCGGAGACGCTGACGCCGGGCGAGCGCAAGCTGCTGGACGGCCTCGACCCGGCCGACCGCGCCGCCGGCTTCCTACGGTTGTGGACCCGCAAGGAGGCGATGCTCAAGGCGTCCGGCAAGGGACTGACCGTGCCGCTGCGCGAGGTGCCTGCCGATTCCCTGGCTGCGCCCGCGGGTGGGCCGCAGCTGTGGGACCTCGATCCGGGCCCGGGCTTCGTCGGGGCGTTGGCCGCGGAGTCGGCCGTCGCGCTGAGCGTTCGGCAGCGCGAGACCGACGACCTCCTCGCGTGAGCGAGCGCAGCGAGTGAACCAATGTCACAGTGCACGCCAGCTTCGAACGGCACCGACGGACGCCGGCAAGCCGGTGAGGCTCAGCGCGCCAGGGTCATCCGCGAGGCCGCCTCGGTGTCCGCCTTGCCGTTCACGACCCAGGCCGTGACCTGCATGTAGAGCTGCCTGACCGGGCGGACCAGGCAGTCGCCGCCGACCGGCGTCAGCTTGTAGGTGCCGTAGGTCTTCTGGCCCTTGAAGGACCCGCCGAAGAACCAGCTGCCCTCGCCCGGGCCGTACTCGCCGGTGCCGTGGTCGGTGAAGTTGATCTGCCCGTGCTCGGTCGGCAGGCTCGCGGTGATCGTGAACTCCAGCTTCCCGTCGAGCTTGGAGCACGAGTTCGGGGAGTCGATGCCGTAGCGGCCGACTGCCCCGCCCTTCCCCCCGGCGACCGGGGTCTGGCCGTCGACCGGGCCGCTGCAGGTCAGCGAACCGTCCTGACCCTCGGTGTGGAACGAGCCGGACGACGGCTGCAGCGAGACGCCCGGGTCGAGGTCGACCGTGAGCTCGGCGGTGCACGGGGTGTCGGCCGGGTCGCCGGCTGCCTGGGCGGCGCTTCCGCCGATACCGGTCAGCGCGACCGTCAGCATCGCCGCCAGGCCGGTGCTCAGAAGCCGTCGCACGAGACCCTCCAGGTCTTTACCGCCAGTAAGTTGTCGGTTGATTATGCCCGATCGAGACGGATTCGCCACCTGATGTCCCGAATTGCCCCCGACCGGTCGGCAGAGCCTCACCCGATGCGAACGGTCGGCGTGAACCTGGCAGCGCACCCGACCGGGACGGCGCCGGTCCCCGCACCAGGTAGGATCTGGTGCGACCCGTCGTGCCACCAGATTCGCCGGGCGCATGCCGACAGCGGCCGGCGAACACTTTCTCGCCCCGTCGCACGGCATCGGTCCCGTCGAACCGCAGGACTGCCAGGGCGATCTGCACAGACGATCAGCCCGTGGACCCCCCGGCGTAACCACCAGCACGGTCTGAAACCCTGAATGCCGTGGCGTCCGCGCCTTTTTGGCGTGGTGACGCCCGACCGAGCGAAGGACGAGAGAGAGCTGAGCACGGTGGCCGATGTCGAAGCCGCGCTGGATGCGGCTGGGCTCAAGAACCCGCACGTCCGCGAGTACGTCAAGTACTGGGCAGAGCACACAGGTGCAGCGAACGTAGAGGTGGTCTCCGCCGCCGACGACAGCCGCCTGGTCGCCGAGGCGCTCGCCGCCGGCGAACTCGAGCCGGCCGGTGACGGGCTCTACTACTCCCGCAGCTACCACAAGGACACCGCGCGCTCCGAGGAGCGCACGATCGTGGCCACCGGTTCTGAGCGCGAGCGCGGCACGTACAACAACTGGCGACCGTCCGCCGAGATGACCAAGATCCAGAAGGATCGGATGCGCGGCGCCTCGGCCGGCAAGACGATGTACGTGATCCCGTACCTGATGTCGCAGCCGGGCTCGCCGCTCGAGCGGTTCGCCGCCGGCGTCGAGCTGACCGACTGCCGTCCGGTTGTGCTGCACATGATCCGGATGGCGCGGGTCGGCGCGGAGTACCTCGACGCGCTGGCCGAGCCGAACAGTTTCGTCCGGGCCGTTCACGTCACCGGCGACCTGGAGAACCTCGGGCAGGGCACCGAGAATGATCAGCGCTACTTCGTGACCGTCGCCGACGAGCGCACGATCCTGCACTTCGGTTCGTCCTACGGCGGCAACGCGCTGCTCGGCAAGATCGCGCACGGGCTGCGGCAGGCGTCCTACGACGGCTGGGCCTCGGGTGAGTTCCTCTCCGAGCAGTTCATGCTGATCGGCATCACCGACAAGCAAACCGGCCGCAAGTACCACATCTGCGGCGGATTCCCCTCGGCGTCCGGCAAGACCAACCTCGCGATGATGCTGGCGCCGGACGACCTCGGCGACCGCTACCACGTCGAGTTCTACGGCGATGACATCGCCTGGTTGTGGGTCGACGAGAACGACGGCAAGCTCTACGCCATCAACCCCGAGTTCGGTGTGTTCGGCGTCGCGAAGGACACGAACGAGTCCACCAACCCGACCGCGCTCGGTTCGATCGAGCCGGGCACCGGGGCGATCTTCACCAACGTCGCCTACAACCCGCACACCCAGCAGGTCTGGTGGGAGGGTCGCACTCCGAACCCGCCCGCCGACGTGCACGGCTGGCTGGACTGGAAGGGCACCCCGATCGCCGATCGGGAACGCGAGGGCGAGCCCTGGGCGCACCCGAACAGCCGGTTCACCACCACGCTGTCGAAGGTGCCGAACATCGCCACGGATTTCGAGGACCCCAAGGGTGTGCCGATCGACGCGATCATCTTCGGCGGCCGCACCCGCGACCGGGAGCCGCTGATCCGCGCGATTCACGACGTCGCCGAGGGCGTTTACGACGGGCTGACACTCGGTGCAGAGGCCACCTTCGCCGCCGAGGGCGTCGAGGGCCAGCTGCGCTACGACCCGATGTCGATGCGCCCGTTCCTGTCCTACCCCGAGGCGGACTACGCGGCGCACTGGCTGAAGATCATCGGCGCAGCCGCCGAGAAGCCGATCTTCGCCCACGTCAACTGGTTCCAGCGCGGCCCCGACGGCCACTTCCTGTGGCCCGGGTACCGCGACAACCTACGGCCGCTGCTGTGGCTGCTCGCACTGAAGAACGGTGAAGTGACGGGGCGTCAGACTCCGGTCGGCATCGTTCCCACCGCCGAGGAGCTGGACCTGACCGACGTCGAACTGGCGCCGGGCGACCTGGACAAGCTCCTGTCGATCGACGTCGCGCGCTGGCGTCAGGAGATGGGCCATCGCCAGACCCACCTGGAGCAGTTCCCCGGACTCCCCGAGGAGATCTGGGCCGCCCACCGCCGGGTGGCCGAAGCACTGGACGCCGCGGCGGAGTAGCCGTTCGTGTCGGCCGGACGGGCAATCGCCACGTCGATTTGCTTCGTCCGGCTCGGCATGGTGCTGGGTATCTCCTTCACCGAGACGCCGTTGAAAGTTCCGGGCGCCTGGTCTTCCTGACAGTGCGACACACCCCTCTGGGTCCACCGGCCACGCCCCGCTGCCTGTCACGCTGCGGAAACCACCGGTGTGTCCCCAGGAGCAGGCATGACCGCACAGGCCCCTCGGCTCTTCACGCACGCAGGATTAGCCGTAGTGCTGGCCGCCGCCGGGCTCGGACTGCCGGCCGTCGGCACTGCCCGTGCCGCCGGGTCGGCCACGACAGTCCCCTGCGCCACCGGCTGCACCTACGCCGACCAGGGCAACGTCGGGGAGGTCGACTTCCCGGCCGGGGTCACCTCGGCCAAGCTGATCATGCGTGGGGCCGACGGTGGCAGCGGCGGCAGCAGCACCGCGGCCGGTGGTGCGGGCGGTGCCGGCGGCACCTGGACGGTCACCGTCGTCAAGCCGGCCTCCGGAAAGCTCTTCCTGTACATCGGCTCGGTCGGGGGCTCGAACGCATGCTCCGGCGAAGCCGGATCCGGCGGGCTGAGCGGAGGGTTCGACGAAGGCGTCGTCACCGGCGGAGACGGCGGGGCCCCGGCCAGCGGCACCAGCTGCGTAGGCGGGGGTGGGGGCGGTGCCACCTTCGTGATGAGCACCGACGAACTGTCCGAGGGGCAGTTCGACCAGAACTCCGTCCTGGCGGTGGCCGGGGGCGGCGGCGGTGGCGGCGGCGGATCGTCCACCAGCCCGGGCGGACGTGGCGGCGACGGCGGACAGGGCGCCGCGTCCGAGGACGGGCAACCGAGCCCGGGCACCTCGGGCGGGCTCTCCGGCAATAACGGTGGGGCGCCGGGCGGCGGGTTCCCGAGCGGCGGCAGCGACTACACCACAGACGGCGGTGGCGGTGGTGGCGGCGGCTTCGTGGGCGGCGGTTCCGGTACAGACGGCGGTGGCGGGGGTGGCGGCTGCCAGTACCCGCAGACCGGGGCGACCGGGTGCGTTCCGGAGGAGGCCGGAGTGATCCGCCAGGCCCACGCGGCGAGGCACGCGAAGCACGACGCCAAGCCGCACCGCAGCGCTCCTCCCACCCCCGCCGCCGCGCCCAAGGCGATCGCGGTCCCGGCCTCACTGACCAAGCCTGACCCGCCGAAGCACAAGCGGGTCCACATCGCCGCCCTCGGCCAGGGCGGGCAGGTGCAGGTCGTCTTCCCGGGCAACACACCGCCGATCAACCCACCGCCGCCGGCCGGGCACCACGGGACGTCGAGCAACGATCCCGGCGTCGACGCCTCGAACGACCCGGACCGGCAGCGGCCGGACACCGACCAGATGGTGTGCAGTCCGCTGGCCGGGATCTGCAGCGTGAACCCGCCGCCCGGAGCAAACACTGTGTTCACGATCAGCGCGAGCGGCGGCAACGAGAGCGCCACCTTGTTCGGGACCTTGTACGGCGGTTCGCACCCCTCCTGTCCTGGGTACACACCGGTGACCGACGACTGGGTGGCGTTCGGGTTCCGGGACGCGAGCGCGGGCCGCAGTTGGCACAAGGCCGGGACGCTGACCACCCGTCAGTCTCTGGGCCGCGCCGGGGCCGCTGCACAACTGCGCCGGCTGCAGATCTGCTTCGCCGCGCCGTACCGGTTCCGGACCGGCGCCGGTTACCGCATGGGACGTGACGGCGACGGCGAGTGGACCGGTGTGCTGCCGTCCTGCCGAGCGGCCGCCGCGCCGTGCATCAGCCATCGCTCACTGGTGCGCCAAGGTCCGGGGTGGGTGGCCCGGATCGAGTTCCGGGCGCCGGCCGGGCGGCAGGACCCGAAGGCACTCGGCTGAGCCCTGCCGCCCGTGGGGTAGGCATGGACCCATGACGCAGACGGAGTACCGGGTCGAGCACGACTCGATGGGTGAGGTCAGGGTGCCCGCCGCAGCGAAGTGGCGGGCACAGACGCAGCGGGCGGTGGAGAACTTCCCGATCTCCGGCGAGCGGCTGGAACCGGCTCATATCCGGGCGTTGGGACTGATCAAAGCGGCCGCGGCGCGGGTCAACGCCGAACTCGGGGTGCTCGACTCCGAACGCGCCGCAGCGATCGTGGCGGCGGCCGGGGAGGTGGCCGCCAATCAGTGGGACGCGGAGTTCCCTGTCGACGTCTTCCAGACCGGGTCGGGCACCTCGTCGAACATGAACGCCAACGAGGTGATCGCGACGCTGGCCACCGAGCGACTCGGCGCCCCGGTGCACCCCAACGACCACGTCAACGCCTCGCAGTCGTCCAACGACGTGTTCCCGTCCTCGATCCACGTGGCCGCCACCGACGCGGTCGTGCACGACCTGGTGCCGGCCCTGCAGGTGCTGGCCGCGGCGTTGGGCGCCAAGGCAGCGGAGTACGTCGACGTGGTCAAGTCCGGGCGCACCCACTTGATGGACGCCACACCCGTGACGCTGGGTCAGGAATTCGGCGGGTACGCGGCGCAGGCGAGCTACGGCATCGAACGGCTGCACGCCGCGCTCCCCCGGCTCGCCGAGTTGCCGCTGGGCGGCACCGCGGTGGGCACCGGTATCAACACCCCGCCCGGCTTCGCCGCCAAGGTCATTGCGGACCTGGCGCAGGTGACCGGCCTGCCGCTGACCGAGGCGCCGGACCACTTCGAGGCGCAGGGCGCGCGCGACGGCCTGGTCGAACTGTCCGGCCAGTTACGCACCATCGCGGTCGGGCTCTACAAGATCTGCACCGACCTGCGCTGGATGGGCTCCGGGCCGCGAACCGGGCTCGGCGAGCTGAACCTGCCGGACCTGCAGCCAGGCTCGTCAATCATGCCGGGCAAGGTGAATCCGGTGGTCCCGGAGGCCGTATCCATGGTCTGCGCGCAGGTGATCGGCAACGACGCGACGGTCGCTTTCGCCGGTGCGGCAGGCAATTTCGAGCTCAACGTCATGCTGCCGGTGCTGGCCCGCAACACCCTCGGCTCGATCCGCCTGCTGGCCAACGCTTGCCGACTACTTGCCGCGCGCTGCGTCGCGGACATCACCGCGAACGTCGAGCACTGCCTCGAGTTGGCCGAATCCTCCCCGTCCATCGCGACCCCGCTGAACCACGCGCTGGGCTACGAGGAGGTAGCCGCGGTGGTGAAGCAGGCGCTGAAGGAGAAGCGCACCATCCGCGAGGTGGTCATCGCCCGCGGGCACGTCGACGCCGGCCGGATCAGCGCCGCGGACCTGGACGCCGCCCTCGACGTCCGTCGCATGACGCACCCCTGACCCCCGCAACGTCAGCGAAAGTGTGGCCTGTCGGCCACGCTTTCGCTGACGTCCGCGGGGGTTCAGCTCTCCATCGGGGCTTCCAGCATCTCCGTGACGAGCGCCGCGATCGGCGAGCGCTCCGAGCGCGTCAGCGTGACGTGGGCGAACAGCGGATGGCCCTTGAGCGTCTCCACCACCGCGACGACGCCGTCGTGCCGACCGACCCGCAGGTTGTCGCGCTGGGCCACGTCGTGAGTCAGCACGACTCGGGAGTTGGACCCGATGCGGGACAGCACGGTCAGCAGCACGTTGCGCTCCAGCGACTGCGCCTCGTCGACGATCACGAATGCGTCGTGCAGCGATCGGCCGCGGATGTGCGTCAGCGGAAGGACTTCCAACATCCCGCGGGCGAGCACCTCCTCCACGACCTCCGGTGCCACCAACGCACCCAAGGTGTCGAAGACCGCCTGCGCCCAGGGCGCCATCTTCTCCTGCTCGGACCCCGGCAGGTAGCCGAGCTCCTGGCCGCCGACCGCGTACAGCGGACGGAACACGACCACCTTGCGGTGCTGCCGGCGCTCCATGACCGCCTCGAGCCCAGCGCACATCGCCAGCGCCGACTTACCGGTCCCGGCCCGGCCGCCGATCGAGACGATGCCGACCTCCGGGTCCAGCAGCAGGTCCAGCGCGATCCGCTGCTCGGCGCTACGGCCCCGCAGCCCGAACGCGTCGCGGTCCCCACGGATCAGCCGAACGGTCTTGTCCGGCATCACCCGGCCCAACGCACTGCCCCGCTCGGACAGCAGCACCAGACCGGTGTGGCACGGCAGCGCAGCGACCTCGGGGATCTCCAGGTCGTGCCCGTGGTACATCTCGTCGAGCACCGAGGAGGCAATCTCGATCTCGGCCATCCCGGTCCAGCCGGCCTCGACCGGAAGACCCGCGTGGTACTCCTCCGCGATCAACCCGACGGCCGATGCCTTGACCCGCATCGGCAGGTCCTTGGAGACCAGGGTGACCTCGCGGCCCTCGGCGGCGAAGTTGCGCGCCACCGCCAGGATGCGGGTGTCGTTGTCACCGAGCCGGAACCCGGGCGGGAGCACGTCGACCTCGCTGTGGTTCAGCTCGACGATCAGGGTGCCGCCCTCGTCGTTGATCTTCAGCGGCGAGTCGAGCCGACCATGCTCCATGCGCAGCTCGTCCAGCATGCGCAACGCGGCACGGGCGAAGTAGCCCAGTTCGGGATGGTGCCGTTTGCCTTCCAGCTCGGTGATGACCACGATCGGGATGACGACTTCGTGCTCAGCGAATCGGGTCATCGCCCGGGGGTCGGAGAGCAGGACGCTGGTGTCCAGCACGTAGGTCCGGCGGATGTTCCTGGGCGGGCGGCGTCGTGTCGCGTTTGCCACGGGGCGCTCCAGGCGCGTGCGGGGCACCGACGCCGCGCGAGGGTCTGACGCTTGGGACCGGACCTGGCCACGAGGGCCCGGTACCGGCCCCCCTCTCGACACCGCTGCGGGTAGGAGATCCGGTGGGCCGGTGAACCGGCACTCCGTCACTCGCGTACCACCAGGTGGTGGCTGAGAGCCGCTGCTTCGTGGGCAACGAGGGCCTCCCGGATCGGGCGACCGGATTGCCACCCGATGCATTGACGGTACGTCACGAAGTTTTGGATTACTTAAGGACACGCCACTTCGGTCCGTCGGGGCGAAATTGAGTCAGCCGTTCGTAGCACCCGGCGGGACCAACCCGAGCGCCCGATTCGCGTGAAAGGTGCCGAAACACCCATCGGTCGAGCAGCCTCAGCCACCGAAGCGCCGGTCGCGGCGCGCGTACTCACGCAGCGCGCGGAGGAAGTCGGTGCGCCGGAAGTCCGGCCAGTACGCCTCGCAGAAATGGAATTCCGAGTGCGCGCTCTGCCACAGCAGAAAGCCGGAAAGCCGTTGTTCACCGGATGTTCTGATCACCAGGTCGGGATCCGGCTGACCGCGCGTGTAGAGGTGCTCGGCGATGTGCTCGACGTCGAGCACCTCGGCGAGTTCCTCGATCGAGATCCCGCGGGCGGCCTGGTCCTGCAGCAGCGATCGCACCGCGTCGGCGATCTCCTGCCTGCCCCCGTATCCGACGGCCACATTGACCAGCAGACCGGGCGCATCTGACGTGGCGTCAGCTGCCTCCTTGAGCACGCGGGCGGTGGCCGGCGGGAGCAGGTCGACCGCGCCCACCGGATGCACCCGCCAGCCGGCGGCCGCCAGATCGGTGACGGTGCGTTCGATGATCCGAAGCAGCGGTTGGAGTTCCTCGGCCGGCCGGTCCAGGTTGTCGGTGGACAGCAGCCACAGCGTGACCACCTCGACGCGGGCGGCGACGCACCAGCCGAGCAGTTCGCGGATCTTGTCGGCCCCGGCCTGGTGCCCGTCCTCCGGACGGCTGCCCGCGGCCTTGGCCCACCGGCGGTTGCCGTCCAGGATCACCCCGACGTGACGTGGCCCCTGGTCGGTCGGCAATCGGCGCACCAGGCGCCGCTCGTACGCGCGGTAGACGTGTTCCTTCACCCGGTCGCGCGCGGCTCGCGCCGGGCTGCGCCCGCTGCGCGAGATCCGGTCCACGTCGGCACGATACCGACGTGTCGCACCGACCGGGGCCGCGCCCAGGGACCCGTCGAGGAATCTTCACCAATCGCGCAACGAACCGCCGTCCGCCGAACGCGGGACAAGAAACCTACGGTGCCGTAACCTGGGGCCGAACCTACGGTGGCGTAACCTGGGGGACGTGGTGATCGAACAACAATCCACCAACGTTTTGGACCGCACCGAGAACTACGTGAAGCCGCGGTTGCGGGGCTGGCTGCACCTGGTCGCGTTCCCGGCCTCGGTGGCGGCCGGAATCGTGCTGGTGTCCGTGGCGCAGGACGCTCGGGCCCGGCTGTCGTGCGCCGTGTTCGCGGGCACTGTCTCCCTGTTGTTCGGGGTCAGTGCGGCCTACCACCGCGGGCACTGGAGCCCCCGGACGCGGGAGTGGTTGAAGCGCTTCGACCACGCGAACATCTTCCTGATCATCGCCGGGTCCTACACGCCGTTCGCGACGTTGTTGGTCGGCGGACGTCGGGGCGAGGAGATGCTCTGGATCGTCTGGGGCGGTGCGTTGTCGGGCGTACTGCTGCGGACGGTGTGGATCCACACCGCGCGCTGGCTGTCCGCGCCGATCTACATCGCGCTGGGCTGGACGGCGGCGTTCTTCGTCCCGGACCTGCTGCGCACCGGCGCCGTAGGGACCTTCGTGCTGCTGGTCGTCGGCGGCGGGCTGTACTCGCTCGGCGGGGTGATCTACGGCCTGAAGCGACCCAACCCGTGGCCCCGCTGGTTCGGCTTCCACGAGGTCTTCCACTCGTTCACGATCGCGGGCTGGATCGTGCAGTACGTCGCGGTCTCGATGGTCGCCTACAGCCGCTGATCACTCAACGCGCCGCCAACTGCTCGGCCAACTCGGCCGGGTCCGTGGTGGGCATCGAGCACGTGAAGTCCCGGCAGACGTAGGCGGCCGGGCGCCCGGCGACCAGCGGCCGGTCGGCCAGCAACGGCACGCCGGGCGCATCGGCCGGGTCGCCGAGCGCGACCACGACCCCAGGGGCGCGCGAGCGCAACGCGGACCGGTGCAGTTGTTGCGTGGCATCGTCAGCCGGGTCGCCGACGACCGCGACCTGCCGCGGCCCGTCCAGCAACGCCTCGGCCACCGCCAGGCCCCAACCGACCGCGGTGGCCGCCTTCGTGGCCTGCGCCCCGCTGACCGCCAAAGCGCTCGCCGCGGCCGCGCGGTGCCGTGCGGAGCCCACCAGGGCCGAGTACGTGAGCAGCGCCCCGGCCGCCGCCGCCGTGCCCGACGGGGTCGGGGTGTCGCCCCAGTCCCGCGGGCGCAGCACGAGCACCTCGGCGTCGTCGGCGGTGTCGTAGAAGGCGCCGCGGGAGTCGCCGAAGTGGCTCAGTACGGTGTCCAGCAGGCGCCCGGCGCGCTGCACCCACTCCGTCTCACCGGTGACCTGATACAGCGTCAGATAGCCCTCGGCGACGTCGCCGTAGTCCTCCAGGACGCCCGCCTGCGGCCCGGCCCGACCCGCCCGGGAGACCCGCAGCAGCCGGTCGCCGGTGGTCCCCGGGACCGTGTGCAGGTCGGCGAGGGTGCGGGCGGTGGCCCGGGCCGCGCCGACCAACGCCGGCCGCCCGAGCAACTCCCCGGCCTCAGCCAGCGCGGCAACCGCCAGTCCGTTCCAGGCCGCCACGACCTTGTCGTCGCGAGCCGGCGGGACCCGCTGCGCACGGGCGGTGCGCAGCGAGGTCCGCACCGCCGCGTAACGGTCGAGGTCGTCGGGCTCGAAACGCCGCTGCAGCACCGAGGTGCCGTGCTCGAACGTGCCCGCCGCACTCACCCCGAAGCACGCCGCTGCCCATGCCCCGTCGCGCTCGCCGAGCACGGCGCGCAGTTCCTCCGGGGCCCACACGTAGTACTTGCCCTCGACGCCGTCGGAGTCGGCGTCCAAGGCCGAGGCGAACCCGCCGGAGGTCGTCCACATCTCGCGCAACAGCCAGTCGGCGGTCTCATTCGCTACCCGGGCCGCCAACTCCGAATCGGTCAGGCGGAACCAGGAGGTGTAGACACGCAGCAGCAGCGCGTTGTCGTAGAGCATCTTCTCGAAGTGCGGCACCACCCAACCGGGATCCACGGCGTACCGCGCGAACCCACCGCCCAACTGGTCGTAGATTCCGCCGCGCGCCATCGCCTCGCAGGCCCGGGTGACCAGCGCCAGCGCCGGGCCGGATCCGGTGCGCGCGTGGTGCCGGAGCAGGTAAAGCAACACCGTCGCCGGCGGGAACTTCGGCGCGCCGCCGAACCCGCCGTGCCGAACGTCCTCGTGGGCGCACAGCACGGTGACCACTCGCGCCAGCAGCTGCTCGTCCGGCGCGGTGCCCAGCGTCGCCACCTGATTGCCCTCGGCCAGCTGGGAAAGCAGCCGCAGCGCCGCGGTGGAGATCTCGACCGGTTCCTTGGCCCAGGCCAGCGCGATCGTGTTGAGCACGTCGCCGAACGCAGGCATGCCGGGTCGGGCGGTCGGCGGGAAGTAGGTCCCGCAGTAGAACGGCTCACCGTCCGGGGTCGCGAACACCGTCATCGGCCAACCACCCCGGCCGGTCATGGCCTGGGTGGCCTCCATGTAGACCGCGTCGACGTCCGGCCGTTCCTCGCGATCGACCTTGATGCAAATGAACTGACGGTTCATCAGTTCCGCGGTGGCCGGGTCCTCGAACGACTCGTGGGCCATCACGTGGCACCAGTGGCAGGCCGAGTAGCCGACGGAGATCAGGACCGGGACGTCGCGCTCCCGCGCCTGCGCGAAGGCCTCCGGGCACCACGGCCACCAGTCGACCGGGTTGTCCTGATGCGCAAGCAGGTACGGGCTCGTGCAGTCCGTCAACCGATTCGCCATCGGTCCACCCTGTCAGGTCGGGCCGGCGCCCTCCTGGGGCGTCGGCGCCGTGCGGTCGCGCTGGTGCTTGCCGACGTCGATCCGACCGAGGTGCTTGCGCAGCGAGAACCACAGGAATGTCAGGGCGCCGCCGAGGCCGACCAGGAAGATCAGCGCGATCCAGCCCGGCTCGACGCGACTCTTGTCGAACGGCTGCTGCGGATTCGGGGTGGCCGCGAACACCACCCAGGCGGCGAGACTCACGCCACACCCTCGGCGGGCGAGGTCTGCCGGATGCCCGCGAACAGGTCGTCCTCCGGCAGAGTCACGTCGACCAGGCACCGGGCCAGTTCGAACTCCTCGGTGGGCCAGACCCGCTGCTGCAGGTCCATCGGCACCTTGAAGAAGAAGCCGTCGGGGTCGACCTGGGTGGCGTGGGCCAGCAGCGCCTGGTCGCGGACCGGGAACCACTCGGCGCAGCGCACTCGGGTGGTCACGTTGCGCGGGGCTCGGTCGTTCCACCGCTCCAACCACGGCAGGTACGGCGACTCCAGACCCGCGGCCAGCATCGCCTCGTGCAGCGCAGTGACCCGGGCCAACGAGAACGTCACGTCGTAGTACAGCTTCAGCGGCTGCCAGGGCTCGCCGGCCTCCGGGTAGCGGTCCGGGTCGCCTGCCGCCTCGAACGCCGCCACCGACACCAGATGGGTCTGGATGTGATCCGGATGAGGGTAACCACCCTCCTCGTTGTAGGTCGTCACCACGTGCGGACGGAAGCTGCGAATCAACCGCACGAGGGGTTCGGCGGCCTCCTCGACCGGGAGGACCGCGAAGCAGCCGTCGGGCAGCGGGGGCTTCGGGTCGCCCTCGGGCAGTCCGGAGTCGACGAAGCCCAGCCAGGCCTGCGAGACGCCCAGGATCTCCCGGGCCTTCTCCATCTCGGCGGCTCGGATCGAGTGGATGTTGGCGGCCACCTGCGGGTCGTCCTTCAGGCGTGGGTTGAGCACGTCGCCACGTTCGCCGCCGGTGCAGGTCACGACCTGCACCTGCGCGCCCTCGGCGATGTACCGGGCCATGGTGGCCGCGCCCTTGCTCGACTCGTCGTCGGGATGGGCGTGGACGGCCATCAGGCGCAGCCGCTCGGTGTCGCTGGTGAGCACCCCTCGTAGTCCTTCCGTAGTGCCGGGTTGCCGCGGCATCGCCGGCGCCGACCCGGGTAGAACAATCGAGCTGCCCGGTACTGTTCCGCCTCGGCCGGCCACGACCACCGTAAGGTGGACGTCGATCGGGTGGACAATCCGGGCTGCCCTGCCCAGCATCACCCGAACCGGTGCCGAGGCCCCTGACGGGAGTATCGGCTGTTTTGTGCATTCCCGAGGAGATCTTGTGACCCAGTCGCCGGCCGAATCCGTTACCTGGTTGACCCAGGACGCCTACGACCGCCTCCAGGCGGAGCTGGACCAACTCTCCGGTCCCGGCCGCACGGAACTGGCGAAGAAGATCGAGGCCGCTCGTGAGGAGGGCGACCTCAAGGAGAACGGCGGCTACCACGCCGCCAAGGAGGAGCAGGGCAAGCAGGAGGCCCGGATCCGTCAGCTGGCCGAACTGCTGCAGCACGCCAAGGTCGGCGAGGCGCCGGCCGACGACGGCATCGTCAGCCCCGGGATGATCGTCAAGGTCCAGTTCAAGGACGGCGACAGTGAGGAGTTCCTGCTCGGCTCCCGCGAGGTCGACATGGGCGACCTCGCGGTCTACTCCGAGCGCTCCCCGCTGGGCGCGGCAATCCTCGGCAAGCGCACCGGCGCGTCCGCCTCGTACTCCACCCCCAGCGGCGCCGCGATCACCGTGAAGGTCGTCTCCGCCCGGCCGTACAAGGGCTGAGCCCAGCCCCGAGGCGGGGCGGTCCTGAGCCCTGCCCCACCCCGGGTGCCCGGTTGTGACCGGCAGACCTCAGATGCCGGCACCGTGGTCGTCGTTGTGCCGCTTCTCCTGGTGGTGCTTGCCGTGCTTGGCGTGGTGGTGGTGCCGGTGGTGCCGCGCGTGGTGCGCGAACACGTCGTCGCCGTGGTCGCGACCGTACCGGTCGTCGTTGTTGTTGCGGTCGTTGTTGTTCCGGTCGTCGTTGTTCCGGTCGTCGCTGTCGCTGTCGCGGTCGTCGTTGTTCCGGTCGTCGTTCCACCGGTCGTTGTTGTCGCGGTCGTTGTTGTCGCGGTCGTGGCCGGCCCGGTCGTTGCCGGCCCGGTCGTCGCTGTCGCGGTCGCGGTCCGATCGGCAGTTCTCGTCGGAGCGGCGCCCGTCTCCGTCGTCGTCGCCACGGTTGTAGACGCCGCCGAGGGTGTCACCGACGAAGCCACCGACAGGTTGCCTGCGGTCCCCGTGCGAGCCGACCTCCTCACAACGGTCGTGTCGGTCGGTCGGCGCACCGGCCAGGGCCGGGGCGTGCGTGGCGGTCCCGCCGACCGTCGCGGCACCGGCCGCGGGCGCGGCAACCGCGGTGACCGCCGCTGCCGCGAAGACGATTCCGGTAGCCCGGTTCAACAGGTTCAACTTCACCCCTCCAGCCAGAACGGGACAATTCAGCGATTTCGATCGTAAGGAGTCGAGTCAATCTTTGGCCCGCGCTCAGGTCTTGATCTTGGCGAGGACGGCCCGGCCGGCGGCAAACTCCGCGGGCCGGGCCGTCCAGGCAGCAGGTTGCTCAGCGGCTTCCGCCGTCGTAACGGTCGTCGCCGCGCCGGTCGCCGCGGTCGTCCCGCGGACCGTCGTCCCGGGGGCCGTCGCCCCAGTACCCGTCGCCGGGCACCTCGCGCCACCAGTGGCCGGACTCGTCCTGCCAGCCCTGGACCTGGCCCTGGTGCCAGTGCTCGCCGGAGTCCTCGCGGCGGGTCTCGCCACCGGCGATTCCGTCGTAGTACGGGTCCAACTCCCGGTGCTCGACGCTGCGGCACTCCCAGCCGTGGTACTCACGCTCGCAACCGCCGTCGTGGTAGACCGGCGCGGCGGTGGCCGCCGGAACGACAATCCCAGTGAGCGCCGCGGCGGCGAACAGCACGCCTGCGGCACGAGTCTTCTTCTGCACAGTTCCCCCTCGGGCGCGGACTTCAGGTGGTCTCGCCACAAGCGACTCTGCGCTGCCCCGAACGGCCGAACAACCCGAACAATTCGCGCCCGGTCACCAATTTCGGCAAACGCCTGATATTGACCCTAATGCAAGTGGTGAATATTCGCCCGCTAGGCCGTCCGGGTGAATTACCCCCGGACAGGTCGGGGAGAATCGGGACGAAAAGGCTCAAGCCGCGACGGCGCGCATCCGCCGTGTGCAGGCGAACACGCCGAGGAGTGTCAGCAGCGCCGACCAAACCAGGGTCAAGGCCACGCTGTGCCGGGCCGGGAACGAATTCGGGTCGTTGAACGAGTGCGGGTTGCCGAACTGGAACCGGATCGCCGTGGCCACCGACGAGACCGGGTTCCACTCGGCCACGAACCTGACCCCGTCAGGCATGTGCTGGGTAGGCACGAACACGTTCGACACGAACGTCACCGGGAACAGCCACAGCATCGGCAGACTCTGCGCTGCCTGAAGGCTTTTCGCGGCCAGGCCGAGATAGGCCCCGACCCAACTCATCGCGAACCCGAACGCGGCCAGCAGCGCAAACCCTGCCACGCCGTGCCAGAACCCGGCGGTAGCGCGCCAGCCCACCGCGAGGCCACAGATCGACATCACCGCGACCGAGATCGCCATGCGGAACAGGTCGCCGAGGGTGCGCCCGATGAATATCGCCGCCGGGTGGATCGGCAGCGTCCGGAAGCGGTCCATCAACCCGAGTTGCATGTCGAAAGCGATTCCGACCGCGCTCGGATAGGTGACGAATGCCACCGCCATCGCGAACGTGCCGGCCATCATGAACGCGCGGTAACTGCCACCACCGGGCAGCGATATCGACCCGCCGAAGACCGCGGCGAAGAGCAGCACGAAAACCAGCGGCTGCAGGATCATGAACGGCCACAACTCGCGCAGCCGGACGGTGTGGATCAGATTCCGCCGGGTCAGCACCGCTGCGTCGGAGACCGCCCAGAGCGCCTCGGCGGTCCATTCCCGCAAGCCCGAACCGGCCTTGGCGTCCGGGCCTGCGGCGGTGTCGCCGGACCGGCGCCCGCTTTGCTCGGCGGTCGTCATGCCGCCTCCGGTCCCGAGCCACCGCGCCGCTGTATCCGGCTTCCGGTGTCCGGGGCCGCGGCGGCGGTGACCGTCAGGAACACGTCGTCCAGTGTCGGGCGGTGCGTGGTGATGTCGAGCATCGCGACGTCGTGGCGGTCCAACGCGCGGACCACCTCCGCGATCACCGACGAGGCGTCACCGGCGGCCGGCACGCCGACAGTGGCGAGAGCCCGTTGCACGACCAGCTCGCCCTGCGCGACCTCGCGCAGCGCGGCCACCGCCCGGTCGCAGTCGGCCTCGTCGGCCAGCCGGACGTCGATGCGGTCGCCGCCGATCTCGGCCTTGAGCTCCGCCGGCGTGCCGGACGCGATGACCCGACCGTGGTCGACGACCGCGATTTGGTCCGCCAGGCGGTCGGCCTCCTCCAGGTACTGGGTGGTCAGCAGCAGCGTGGTGCCGCCGCGGACCAGCTCGGCGAGCAGGTCCCACAGCTCCAGCCGGGACGGCGGGTCCAGCCCGGTGCTCGGCTCGTCCAGGAACAACACACTCGGGGTGGCGACCAGCGCGGCGGCCAGGTCCACCCGCCGGGCCATGCCGCCGGAATAGGTCCGGACCTCGCGACCGGCGACCGCGGACAGCCCGAAGGCCTCCAGCAGGATGTCCGCCCGACGGGTGGCCTGGCGGCGCCCGAGCCGGTAGAGCCGGCCGAACATCACCAGGTTCTCCCGGCCCGTCAGCGTGTAGTCCAGCGCGGCGTACTGCCCGGCGCAGCCGATCCGGCGGCGCACGACCGTCGGGTGGCGGACGACGTCGACCCCGGCGACCATCGCGCTCCCGGAATCCGGCCGCAACAAGGTGGTGAGGATCCGGACGGTGGTGGTCTTCCCGGCACCGTTGGGCCCGAGCAGCCCGAACGTGGTCCCGGCCGGGACGACCAGGTCGAGGCCGTCCAGCGCGACGGCGGAGCCGTAACGCTTGGTCAGCCCCTCCACCACGATCGCGTCCACCGGCCAATGGTGCCCCCCATTTGCACTTCTCATGGCGGGTGGGGCTATCAGGTGGCCCCGACAGCCCGACCCGCCACGAGAAGTCGGGTGCCTCAGCCGAACGCCAGCGAGTAGCCGGCCGCCCGTAGCCGGGCCAGCACCGCGTCGGTGTGCTTGCCGCCGCGGGTCTCGATCTGCACGTAGACCTCGACCTCGTCGACGTGCAACCGCGGGTTCGTCCGCAGGTGCTCGACCTCGAGGACGTTCGCGTCGGCCTCGGCCAGCTCCCGCAGCAGGGCCGCCAGCGCGCCGGGACGGTCGGTGACCCGGAGTCGGAACGCCACGTACCGGCCGGCCGCCGACAACCCGTGGCGCAGCACCCGCAGCAGCAGCAGTGGGTCGACGTTCCCGCCGGACAGCACGGCGACCACCGGCGGCTCGAAGGCCTGCGGGTCGTCCAGCAGCGCCGCGACCGCGGCCGCCCCGGCCGGCTCGACGACCAGCTTCGCGCGTTCCAGACACAGCAGCAGGGCCCGCGACAGATGCTCCTCCGAGACCGTCCGGACGTCACCGACCAGGTCCCTGATCAGCCCGAACGGCACGTCGCCGGGGCAGGCGACGGCAATACCGTCGGCCATGGTCGCGGTGCCGGCCAACGTGACCGGGTGCCCGGCGGCGATCGACCCCGGGTAGGCGGCGGCGCCGGCCGCCTGCACCCCGACGACCTTCACGTCCGGCCGCAGCGCGGCAACCACCACGGCGATCCCGGCCAGCAGCCCGCCGCCGCCGGTCGGCACCACGATCGTGCGGACCTGCGGGTACTGCTCGAGGATCTCGAGTGCGACAGTGCCCTGACCGGCGACCACGTCCGGGTGGTCGAACGGGTGGATCAGTACCGCCCCGGTCTCGTTCGCGAACTCGATGGCGGCCTCGATCGCGGCCGCCACGTCATGCCCGGCGAAGCGGACCGTGGCGCCGTAGTTCTCGGTGGCCGCGACTTTCGGCAGTGGCGCACCGTTGGGCATGAACACCGTCGAGGTGGTCCCGAGCAGAGACGCCGCCAGAGCGACACCTTGAGCGTGGTTGCCCGCGCTGGCCGCGACCACCCCCCGGGCCCGCTCCGCCGCCGACAGCCGGGCGATGCGGACGTAGGCGCCGCGGATCTTGAACGACCCGGCGCGCTGCAGGTTCTCGCATTTGAGCACGACCTCGCCGGCGCACTTGCCGGCCAGCACCCGAGAGCCCTGCACCGGCGTGACCCGGCACACGTCGCCGAGCAGTTCGCGGGCCGCGAGGACGTCGGCCAGGCTGACCGTGGCCGGGGTCTCCCGCTGGGCTTCCGTCATCGCCGCAGTTTGCCGGCCCCCAACTCCGCCACTTCTGCTGCCTGTCCCACCCATCGAAGCGCCTCGATACGTGGGACAGGCAGCAGAAGTCGGGAGGGTTGGACGGGGTTAGCCTGTTCCCGCGATGCCCCAACCGACCGAGCCGACCGCCACCGGGATGACCCACCGTCAGGTGGCGACGGTGATCACCGCCCTGCTGGTCGGCGTGCTGCTCGCCGCGTTGGACAACACGATCGTGGCGGTCGCGATGCCGCGCATCGTCGGGGCGCTCGGCGACGTCGGCGACACGTCCTGGGTGGTCACCGCCTACCTGCTCACCGCGACCGCCTCGACCCCGCTCTACGGCCGGCTGTCCGACGCCCGCGGCCGGCGCCCGGTGTTCCTGGCCGCCACGACGATCTTCCTGGTCGGCTCGGCGCTGTGCGGCCTGGCGCACAACATCACCGAGTTGGCTTGTGCCCGGGCGGTCGCGGGCCTCGGCGGCGGCGGGTTGATGACGTTGGCGCTGGCCGTGGTGGCGGACTTGGTGCCGGGCCGCGCCCGCGCCAAGTGGCAGGGCATGTTCGGGGCCGTGTACGGGGTGGCCGCGCTGATCGGGCCGCCGGTCGGCGGGGTGATCGTGGACCACGCCTCCTGGCGCTGGCTGTTCTACGTCAACCTGGTGCCGGGCCTGTTCGTGCTCGCCGTGGTGCGCCGCAACCTGCACGCCCCGGAGGTCCGCAGCCCGCACCGGCTGGACCTGGCCGGGGCGCTGCTGCTGAGCGGCGGCGTGCTCGGCTTCCTGTTCTGGATCGTCCGCG
Organism: Sporichthyaceae bacterium; assembly: GCA_036269075.1. Classification (NCBI taxonomy): domain Bacteria; kingdom Bacillati; phylum Actinomycetota; class Actinomycetes; order Sporichthyales; family Sporichthyaceae; species Sporichthyaceae bacterium. The sequence continues at coordinate 28,223 of DATASX010000107.1, read as the reverse complement.
GCCAGCAGGCCGGGTTCTCGGCGGCGCAGAGCTGGCTGCCCGGGTTGGCCTGCCTGGGGTTGCTCGCCGCGCTGGCTGCCCAGCAGCGGGTCGCCGCGGAGCCGGTGCTGCCGTCCCGGTTGTTCCGGTCGCCGGGCTTCGGGCCGGCGGTCTCGATCGCGTTCCTGCTCGGCGCGACGTTGTTCGCCGCGATCCTGTTCGTCCCGTTGACCCTGCAGGTGACGCAGGGCCGCAGCGCCACCGGTTCCGGCCTGGTGCTGCTGGCGATGACCACGGGCCTGTTGTTCAGCTCAGTCGGCGCCGGGCGGGTGATCGCCGGCTCCGGGCACTATCGGATGTTCCCCGCGGCGGGCACCGCGCTGGTGACCGTGGCCGCGCTGGCCCTGACTCGGCTCGGACCGCACACCTCGGTGTGGTCGACGGTGCTGGTGCTCGGCCTGCTCGGGCTGGGCATCGGGATGGTGTCCCAGGTGCTGGTGCTGATCGCCCAGCAGTCCGTGGTCCACGCGGAGATCGGGGTCGCTACCGCGTCGGTCTCGTTCTTCCGGCAACTGGGTGGCACGGTCGGCACCGCGGTCTGCGCGACGGCGCTGGCGGCGGTGCTGCGCAACCGGTCCGGAAACCCGGTGCTGGCCGGGGTCGATGTGGACCGACTCAGCGTCCTGCCGGACCGGCTGCGGGACCTGTCCGCCGCGCGGCACGCGGCGTTCGTGTCCGCGTTCACCGACGCGACCCACGAGGTGTTCTGGATCGTCGCGCCCGCCTCGGCGTTGGCCCTGCTGATCTCGTTGCGGATCCCGCGCACGGCTCCCTCGCTGCGGGATCCGGAACCGGTCGCGGTTCAGTCCGCCGACCAGTAGCGGTCGCCCGCGAGCACCAGCGCGGCCGCTCCGACCAGCCCGGCATCCGCACCCAACGCTGCCGGCACCACGGAAACATCGCGGGTGAACCCGAGCCGGGCATGCCGCGCCAACGCCTGGCGCAGCGGCCCGAACAGCAACTCCCCCGCCCCGGTCAGGCCGCCGCCGACCACGACCACCGCGACGTCGCACAACGCCGTCGCCGACGCGATGCCCACCCCGACGGCGGTTCCGGCCCGGGCCAACGCGGCCACAGCGACCGGGTGCCCGGCCCGCGCGGCGGCGACCAGCGAACGGCCGTCCGCCACCGGGGCGGCCCAGCCGTTGGCCAGCGCCCAGGCGACCGTCCGTGGGCCCGCGGCCACCGCCTCCAGACACCCGAAGCCGCCGCAGGCGCACTGCGGCCCGGCCGGGTCGACCACCACGTGGCCGATGTGCCCGGCGTTGCCCGACGTCCCGTCCACGACCCGGTCGCCGAGCACCAGACCGCCGCCGACGCCGGTTGACACGACCATGCCGAGCACGTCGCGGTGGCCGACCCCGGCGCCGCGCCAGTGCTCGGCGACCGCCAGCGCGATCGCGTCGTTGTGCACCCGGACCGGGCCGTCAGCCAGCCCGGCCAGTCGGTCGCGCAGCGGGAACTCCCGCCATCCCCCGATGTTCAACGGCGACACCGCACCGGCCGGCCAGCGCATCGGCCCGCCGCACCCGACCCCGATTCCCGCCGGCTCCGGCGCCCCCGCCGCGGACGCCGCACCTCGGACGTCGGCGATCAGCCCGACCAGCGCCTGCCAGACGGTGTCCCCGTCTCCCCCCGGCGGGGTGGGGACCCGGGCGCTGTGCCACACCCGACCGGTCTCGTCGACCACCCCCGCAGCGAGCTTGGTACCACCGACGTCCACGGCCAGCGCGGCCCGCGGGCCGACCGGCTCAGTGGGCACGCGTCGTGCCGGCCCCGAAGGTCAGGATCGACGCGGTGAACCCGTGCAGGTGGTTGCGGCCCCCGACCGGCCCTATCTCGCCACCGGCGAAGAACCCGGCGATCGGCTCGACGTCCAGGGCGGCGCCGAGCACCTGCGGGTCGTGGTCGGCGCTGGGGAACATGGCCCGGCCCCGGCCGTTGCAGGAGAACAGCAACGCACCGCCCGGGCTGCCCGAGTCCGCCTTCAACCGCCCCAGCACCTCGGCCAGTTCGTCGTGCGCGGCGGCCGAGTCGCGAACCTGGAAGCGCACCGTGCGGCCGATCTCGATGATGTCGCCGACGACCACCGAGCCGCGGTCCGGGTAGAGCCCGGCGACGCCGCGGATCAGGAAGTCGCCGCGGTCGTGGGTGTCGGCGTACTCGTCCATCGCGATGCCGATCTGCAACCCGGTCAGGGCCATCGCCTGCTCGGCCGCCGGGAGGGCCTCGAGGATCTCCTGGAGCTTCTCGCAGGCCGGTTTGCCGGCCAGCTCCAACAGCTCGTTGCCGTCGGAGCGGGTGACTGCCATCGTCGGGCCGATCGGCCGGCAGCCCTGGCTGACCACGGTGGCCAACTCGACCTCGCCGCCGATCAGCACCCCGACCGCGCCGGCGGAGTGGGTGACGCCGTCCTGGCACAGCCAGGTCGGCCCGCCGTCGGAACTCATGGCCAGGCCGCCGACCAGCGGCAGGCCGGGCAACGCGTCGTTGGACCCGGCGACGAACCCGTCGATCGGGAACGTGCGCGGGTCGGCGAGCAGCACCCCGACGGCGAACTCGTCGGCGCCCTCGGGCAGCCCGAGCACGGTCAGCGTGTCCTCCGCCCGGATCACCCGCAGGTGGAACGTGCGCAGCTGTGCGCCGGGCAGCACGGCCGACCAGACCGACACCGCCGACGCGCCCTCGACCCCGGCACCCGGGCCGATCACCCCGGGCGCGCTGCAGCCGATCACCGTGTTGCCGCCCAACACGGAGCAGGCGGCCTCGCCGGCGCTCGGCGCGGCATCCGACGGCCCACACACGAACACGCACGACAGGTCGGGCACGGCACCGCCCAGCCCGTCCAGGGCGGCCCGGGCGGCCTGCTCGGCGGCCGTGACCAGGTCCGGCGCCTCGGCGCCGACCCGGACCAGAGCGCTGCCGAACCTCGACGTCCGGCTGGCGGTCATCTCCTGACCCATCGTCATCGACTCACCTCCGTCGGCAGGTTTCGTACGGCAGCGCCCGGCGGATCGGCGTACAACTCCTCGATCTCCCCCGCGTACCGCTCGGCGATCGGCCGCCTGCGCAGCTTCATCGTCGGCGTCAGCTCTGCCCCGCCCGGCGCCCAGAATTCGGGGAGGATCCGGAAGCGTTTGATCTGTTCCACCCGCGAGAGGCGCTGGTTGGCTGCCGACACAGCCGCGGCTACCTCCACGGCGACCTGCTCACCGTCGGCGGCGGGGTCGAGGCCGCGCTGCGCGGCCCAGGCCGCGACGGCATCGGGGTCGAGCACGATCAGGGCGGTCACGTAGGGGCGGCCGTCACCGATCGCCACCGCCGCGGCGATCAACGGTGCCGCGGCGCGGATCGCGCTCTCGATGTTGGCCGGGGACATGTTCTTCCCCGCCGCGTTGATGATGATCTCCTTCTTGCGGTCGATGATCCGCACGTACCCGTCGTCGTCGATAGTGGCGACGTCGCCGGTGTGCAGCCAGCCGTCGGCGTCGATCGCCGCCGCGCTCGCCTCCGGCTGGTTCCGGTATCCGCGCATGACCGCCGGGCCGGCGAAGAGCAGCTCGCCGTCGTCGGCCAACGCGACGCGCGATCCCGGAACCACCCGCCCGACGGTGCCCAGCCGGATGTGACCGGGGAGGTTCGCCAGCCCGACCCCGCAGGTCTCCGACATCCCCCAGACCTCGTGGATCGGCACCCCCAGGCCCATGAAGAACTCGAGCGTCTCCGGCGGGATCGGCGCCGCACCACTGACCGCGAAGCGCACCCGGTCCAGACCCAGCTTCTGCCGCACGGCGGCCAGTACCTGCGGTTGCCGGGCGGCGATCCCGGCGGCCAGCGCCGGATCGGCCTGCATGGCGACCTCCAGGGCCCCGCGCATGCGTTGCCAGATCGTCGGCACCGACCCGAAGACCGTCGGCCGGACGGCGACCAGCGCGGCACCGAGCGCCTTCGGGTCGCCGACGGTGACCAGCGAGGTCCCCCACCGCAGGTGGAAGCAGTGCACGACGGCCCGCTCCGCGATGTGCGCGGCGGGCAGGAACGAGATCGTCACGTCGTCCGGCCCGGCCGGCGCGCAGAATCCCCAGGCCTCGCTGTGCGCGAGCAACTGCGCGTGCGTGCACTCGACGCCCTTGGGCGGGCCGGTCGTACCGGAGGTGTAGATCAACGTCGCCAGGTCGTCCGGCTCGACCGCCCGCCAGGCCACCTCGATGTCGAAACTCGGGTCGGCGTCGGCCTCGACCTTCGCCAGGTCGCGGGCGCCCGCGCACTCGCCCAGGCTGATCACGACCTTCGCGCCGGCCTCCACCAGGCGCGGCACGAACTGCGGCTCGGCGATCACGACCTCGTTGCCGGCGTTCACGAACAGATGCTCGATCTGCTCGGGCGAACTGGTGTTGTAGATCGAGAACGGCGTCGCCCCCAGGTGCAGCACCGCGACGTCGCAGAGCTGGAACTCCGGGCGGTTGACCATCATCAGCCCGACGGTGTCGCCGCGGCGCACGCCGAGGCCGTGCAGCCCGGCGGCGATGCTGTCGACCCGAGCCCGGTACTGCGCCCAGGTGAACGTGACCTGCCCGTCCGGGGTGCTCAGCGCCTGCTTCTCGGAGTGGCGCGCCGCCACGGTTCGGAAGGCCTCGCACAGCGTGCGTGGGGTCGGTTCCGAGGCGCTCATGTCCAGGCCCTCCGCCGTCGTCGAGGCGCCAGTCTGGCACGGGGGTGACCGGCCAGGAACAAGACCGACGTCTGCCGGCGTTGGCGCCCTCGTGGTCCCGGTCCCTGACGTGATGGCGCCCGCGTGCGCTCTTTGATCCGCCGCCGGAGAGCAGCCTCCGACCTGCCTCGCGAGGTCTGGGTGCTGGCCGCCGTGGCGTTCTCCGTCGCGCTGGGTTTCGGAATCGTGGCCCCGGTCATCCCGGTGTTCGCCCGCAAGTTCGGCGTCGGGCAGACCGCGGCCGGCCTGGTGATCTCCGCGTTCGCGTTCATGCGGCTGGCGTTCGGACCGACGGCCGGGGCGATCGTCAACAGGCTCGGCGAACGGCTGGTGATGGCTGTCGGCATCGGGATCGTCGCGCTCTCCAGCCTGTTGACCGGCCTGGCCGGGAACTACACGCAGATGTTGGCGCTGCGGGCGGTCGGGGGCGTCGGCTCGGTGATGTTCACGGTCTCCGCGCAATCCCTGTTGCTCGGTGCGGTGCACTCGAGCCAACGTGCCAGGGCCAGCAGCATGTACCGGGGCGGCTTCCTGCTCGGCGGGCTGACCGGGCCGGCACTCGGCGGTGTGCTCGGTGGGATCTCGCTGCGGCTGCCGTTCTTCATCTACGCCGGGACGCTGGGCCTCGCCGGCGTGATCGCACTGGCCCAACTGCACCGGCCGGGCGCGCTGGCCGACACCAAGACCCTGGACGCCACGCCGCCGGCCAAGCTGTGGCCCACGCTGCGCAACCCGGCCTACCAGGCCGCCTTGACGGTCAACGCGGCGGTGGGCTGGGCGATCTTCGGGGTGCGTTCGTCGTTGGTGCCGTTGTTCGTGGTCGAGGTGCTGCACCGGGGAACGTTGTGGACCGGGCTGGGCCTGCTGGCCAGTTCGCTGGCCGACGTGGCGACGCTGTACCCGGCCGGGCGCCTGGCCGACAGCACCGGCCGGCGGCCGATGCTGCTGATCGGCAGCGCCTGCGGGTGCGTGGCGACCGGACTTCTGGCGCTGTCACACAACCTGCCCGCGTACCTGTTCTCGATGGTGCTCTACGGGGTGACGTCCTCGTTCCTGTCGGCCAGCCCGGCAGCGGTCGTCGGCGACGTCGTCGGCGGCCGGGCCGGGACGGTGGTCGCGGTGTTCGGGATGACCAGCGACCTGGGCGCCGTGGTCGGCCCTCTTGTGACCGGCGCGCTGGCCCAGCACATCTCCTACGGCGCCGCGTTCGGATCGACCAGCGCGGTGCTGGGCCTGGGCCTGCTGATGTCGCTGCGCATGCCGGAGACGTTGCGCCGCGACTCAACCCAGCGCGAACGCCAGGTCGGCGAGCAGGTCCTCGACGTCCTCGATGCCGACCGAGAGCCGCACAAGGTCGTCTGGGACCTCTAGCGCGGAGCCCGCGACCGACGCGTGGGTCATCTTCGCCGGGTGCTCGATCAGCGACTCGACACCGCCCAGCGACTCGGCCAGCGTGAACAACCGGGCACGCTCGCAAATCTGCAGCGCGGCCTGCGCACCGCCGGAGACCCGGAACGAGACCATGCCGCCGAAATCCCGCATCTGACGGGCCGCCACGTCATGGCCCGGGTGCGCGGCCAGCCCCGGGTACAGCACCTGGTGCACCTTCCGGTGGCCCTCGAGGAACTCCACGACAGCCCTGGCGTTCGAGCAGTGCCGATCCATCCGGACGGCCAGCGTCTTGGCCCCGCGCAGCACCAGCCAGGCGTCGAACGGCCCGGCCACTCCGCCGATCGCATTCTGATGGTACGTCAGTTGTGCGCCCAGTTCGGGATCTGCGACCATCAGCGCCCCGCCGACCACGTCGGAGTGCCCGCCCAGGTACTTCGTCGTCGAGTGGTGCACGACGTCGGCACCCAAGGCCAAGGGCTGCTGCAGGTACGGCGAGGCGAACGTGTTGTCCACGGCCAGCAACGCTCCGGCCTCGTGCGCGATGCCCGCCAGCGCCGCGATGTCGGATATCCCCAGCAGCGGGTTGGTCGGGGTCTCGCACCAGATCAGCTTGGTGTTCGGCCGCAGCCCGGCCCGCACGGCGGCGAGGTCGGACTGCGGCACCGCGTCGAACTCCAGCCCCCAGCGGGCGTGCACGCGGGCGAACAACCGGTACGTGCCGCCGTAGGCGTCGCCGGGGATGATCACGTGGTCGCCCGGGCCGCACACGGTGCGCAGCAACGTGTCCTCGGCCGCCAGCCCGGAGGCGAAGGCCAGTCCGCGGGTCCCGTCCTCCAGGGCGGCCAGACACGTTTCCAGCGCGGTCCGGGTGGGGTTGGCGCTGCGGCTGTACTCGTAACCGGAGCGCAGCCCGCCCACGCCGTCCTGCTTGTAGGTGGAGACCGCGAAGATGGGCGGCACCACGGCCCCGGTCGTCGCGTCGGCCTCCTGGCCTGCGTGGATCGCCTTCGTAGCAAAGCCGTAAGCGGCCGCATCCGTCATGGGGGCCAACCTATGGCTACGGTGAAACCAGACCCCGAGAGCCACGGAGGCGGCAATGTTGTTCGGTCGCGGCGCGAAGCAGACGATGGTCACCCCCGCCGAGGCCCTGCCCGGGCGCGACGTGCGCCCGTACCCGGTCCCGGAACTGCACGCGGTCAACGGTCGACCGCTGGCCGGGCCCTACCCCGACGGCTTCGAGGTGGCGATCCTCGGACTGGGTTGCTTCTGGGGCGCGGAGCGGAAGTTCTGGCAGACCGAGGGCGTGTGGGTCACCGCGGTCGGCTACTCCGGTGGCTACACGGCCAACCCGACCTACGAGGAGACCTGCACGGCGCGAACCGGCCACGCCGAGGTCGTGCTGGTGGTCTTCGACCCCGCGGTGCTGTCCTACGAGGACCTGCTGGCCCGGTTCTGGGAGCTCCACGACCCGACCACGCCGAACCGGCAGGGCAACGACATCGGCACCCAGTACCGCTCGGCGATCTTCACGACCACCGACGAGCAGGCCCGCGTGGCCAAGGAGTCGCGCGACATCTACCAGGGTGCGCTGACGGCGGCCGGCCTCGACGAGATCACCACCGAGATCGCCCCGGCCGGGGAGTTCTACTTCGCCGAGGACTACCACCAGCAGTACCTCTTCAAGGTCCCCAACGGCTACGACTGCCACTCGGAGACCGGCGTGAAGTACCCGGGCCGGTGAAGCTCAAGCTCGACCTGCACGAGATCTACAACCGGGGCGACTCGATCGACCGGGCGCTGCGCGACGTCATCGACGAGGCGGTGCGGATCAGGGCACCGCTGGTCGAGATCATCCCCGGCAAGGGGTCCGGCCAGCTCAAGAAGCACGTGCTCCGGTTCCTGCAGCAACCGGAGATAAAGGGGCTCTACCACCGGGTCGAGAAGGACAAGGACAACTTCGGCCGGGTGTTCGTCCATTTCCGGTGGAAATAGCGCAGCCGTTGGAAGTGAGTCAGCGCCGCTTGAGGAACTCGACCTGGAAGCGGACCGGGCCGAGCAGTGCCACCTGGTGGTCGACCACCGGCGGGATCGGCTGGGTGTCGCTTGCGTGCATCTCCCGCTCCACCGCCGGATCGGTCTGCATCGAGTAATCCAGCGTGCCTTCCAGCACCCGCAGCAGGCCCCAGACACCGGCCGCGACGCGATGGGTGCGCCGCAGCCCGGCGGGCATCGTGTCCGCGTCGAACGGCCCGGCGATCCGGTCCAGGACCAGGCCGTCGGGCAGTTCCGCGCGGTCGCAAGCCGGGCAGTAGTACCCGGTGCCGATCCGCTCGCTCCGAGCGGCTTCGTCCTGCACCCAGGGCCGTGACGTCAACGGCGGCTGGTGGCGCACATGCCGACTGTGCAGGCAGTCCAGATCGGCGATCCAGTCGCCGAGGTCGTCCTGCCGGAATCCGGTAACCAGGCGGTGCATTCCCAGCCTCCTCAGGGCACGTCGTCGCGCAGCCCGAGGCGCTCGAGCACGAACACCGGGATGATCCGCGTGGTGCGGGCCGCGTAGTGCCGGAACATCGGCAGCGCGGCCGCGACGACCTCGTAGAGCCGGTCGCGTTCGACACCGGTTGCCTCGGTGGCCCGGACCCGGTAGCTCTCGGTACCGACCTCGACGGTGGCGAACGCGTCGTCGAGCAGGCGGAAGTACCAGAACGGGTGCTCGTCGGATCCCCCCTTCGAGGCGGCCACGACCAACCGCTCGCCGTCGTCAACCCAGGCCAACGGCACCAGCTCCGGGCCATCCGGGCCGGCGACGGTGAGCAGCAGCAACGGGGCCCCGGCCAACGGCCCGGACACGATCGCTCCGCCGTTGGCCCGGAACTGGGCGACGATGTCGGCGTTGAAGTCGCGCAGCGACTCCGGTGTGGCATAGATCTGCCGCGCCGTCTCGATGAACCTCTCATCGGTCACGACGCATGAGCCTAGGGCGGCGGTGCTCCTAGAGTGTCGAGCATGGCGGCGGATCCGAGTTCCTCGGCGGCACGCGGACGGCTGTCCCTGGAGCTGATCGTCGAGGCCGCGGTGCGGATCATCGAGACCGAGGGCGAGACGGCGGCCTCGATGCGCCGGATCTCCGCCGAGCTCGGCGTCGCGGCGATGTCGCTGTACAACCACGTGCCCAACAAGGCCGCGCTGCTCGACGCCGTGGCCGAGTGGGTCGGGGCGCAGATCGAGCTGCCGCCCGACCCGGACGCCGATTGGGACACCCGCGCCCGTACCATCTCCCGCGCCTTCCGCGACGTCGTGCGGCGCTACCCCAACTGCATGCAGCTGGCCATGTCCCGGGCGCCGATGTCCTGGGTCGGGTTGCGACCGCTGGAGTACGCCTACGCGATGGTCCATCAGGCCGGGTTCACCGGCACTGACGCCATCCGCGTGGTTCGTGCGGTGACCTCGTTCGTGATCGGCTCGATCGCGACCGAGACGGCCCGCATGCAGGCCGCCGCGGCGCTCAGCACGGCCGGGATGCTGCTGCCCGGCGCCGTCTCCCCCGAGGAGTTCCCGCACCTGACCGCGCTGGGCCCCAGCCTGCTCGAACTCGACCCGGAGGCCGACTTCGAGTTCGGCCTCGACCTGCTGCTGCAGGCGCTGGCCGCGGCGCGCCCCACCGAACGTTGACAGGTCGCCTTCCCCGTGGCACCGTCGGAACGTAAACTTACGCCGTAAGTCTGCGCGGTCGTCCGGTGGGGAGCCGGCCGCCCGGACCTCCGGGAGGTGCGATGGCTCCGGTGGACCAGGTGAAGTCATTCGTTCGTTGGGGTGGTCGTTACGGGCTGACCGGCGCCCTGGTGCGGGCCGGCGCCCGCAAGGGCGACCTGCACTCGCGGATGGTCATCGACCCGGCAGTCCGGGCCGATCCGTACCCGATCTACGCCGAGATCCGGGCCCGGGGCCCGGTGACGCCGAGCCGGTTCGGGCTGATCAGCGCCGACCACGGCGTGATCTCCGAGGTGCTGCGCACCGATACCTACCGCTCCGGGTTCCCGGAGACGCTGCCCGGCGGGCTCGGCCGCGTGATCGCGTGGGCCCGCGACCCGGCCGTGCTCGGCCCGGTCACCCCGCCCTCGTTGCTTGTCGTCGACGGTCCGGAGCACCTGCGCTACCGGCGGCTGGTCAGCAAGGCGTTCACCGCCCGGGCGGTCGACGCGCTGGGCGGCGACGTCGAACGGATCGCCGCCGACCTGCTCGACCGCATCGACTCCGCCGGCCCGGTCGATCTGATCTCCGCCTACGCCGCCCGGTTGCCGGTGCAGGTGATCGCCGGGGTGCTCGGCGTCCCAGCAGCCATGCAGGACACGTTCCTGCGCTGGGGCCAGGCACTCGCGCCCAGCCTCGACCTGGACATCAAGTACCGCACGTTCCGCGGCTACGAGACCGCGCTGCGGGAGCTGAACACCTGGCTGCTCGGGCACTTCGAGACGTTACGCCGCGAGCCCGGCGACGACCTGCTCAGCCGGGTGATCCTGGCCGCCCGGGCCGAATTTGCGCGCCCTGAGCCGGACGACACCGAGCTGACCCGGTCGGGCAACCGCGCGGAGCACGGCCCCGAGCTGGACGACACCGAGCTGACTTCGCTGGCCGGGCTGGTGCTCGCGGCCGGCTTCGAGACCACCGTGAACCTGATCGGCAACGCCACCGTGCAGCTGCTCGAACACCCGGAGCAGCTCGAACTGCTGCGCGCCGAGCCGAACCGGTGGGCCAACGCGGTCGAGGAGGTCCTGCGGTTCGACTCCCCCGTCCAGAACACCGGCCGGCACGCCGCCCGCGACACCGTGCTGCGCGGCTGGGCCGTGCAGCGCAACCAGTTCGTGCTGCTGTGCCTGGCCGGGGCCAACCGCGACCCCGCGGTGTTCGCCGACCCCGACCGCTTCGACGTCACCCGCGCCAACGCCAAGGAGCACCTGGCGTTCTCGGCCGGGTCGCACTACTGCCTGGGCGCCGCGCTGGCCCGCCTGGAGGGCGAGATCGGGCTGCGACTGCTGTTCGAGCGCTTCGGCGGACTGCGCTGCGCCGGCACCCCGGTGCGCCGGCCCACCCGCATCCTGCGCGGCTACGCCTCGCTGCCCGTCCGGCTCGACGCACCCGCCCCCGCCCGCACCTGACCCGCACCGCCCGGAGGTCCCGATGCCCAGCACCAGCCCAGCCGCCGCCAAGCCCCTCGCCCGGGTGCACCCCAAGGGCTTGACCCGCTGGGTGACCCGCCACGCGATCGGCAAGTTCGCCCTGGGCGTCGGGCTGCGCCGCGGCGAGGTCTACGCCCGCCTGGTCCTGGACCCGACGCTGCGCGAGGACCCGTACCCGTTCTACGCGCGGATCCGGGAGCAGGCACCGCTGGTGCCCGGCCGGTTCGCCTGCGCCACCGCGCGCCACGACCTGGTCAGCGAACTGCTGCGCTCGCCGGACCTGCACAGTGGATTCCCCATCGACGTCGCCCCGCGCCCGATGCGGGCCGTGCTGACCTGGTCCCTCGAGCCCGACCTGCTCAGCCCGATCGACCCCCCCTCCATGCTCGTCAGCGACGGCCCCGGCCACGACCGGCACCGCAAGGCGGTCAGCCGGGCGTTCACCCCCCGAGCCGTCGCCGACCTGAACGACCGGGTCGTCGAGATCGCCGACGAACTGCTCGACGGCATTGCGAAGTCCGGCCGCGCGGACCTGATCACCGACTACGCCGAGGTTCTGCCGGTCCGGGTGATCGCCGAGATCCTCGGCGTGCCCACGGCGATGCAGCCGCAGTTCCTGCGCTGGGGGCACGCCCTGGCCGCGTCGCTGGACTTCGGCCGCGACTACCGGACCATGCGGCACGCCGAGTGGGCCATGGGCGAGATGAACGCCTGGTTCCGGGAGCACTTCGCCCGGTTGCGGGTCACGCCCGGCGACGATCTGCTCAGCCGGATGATCACCACCGCGGCCGCCGAGTCGGACCCGCTGTCCGACGTCGACCTGGTCTCGATCGCCGGACTGGTGCTGGCGGCCGGGTTCGAGACCACGGTGAACCTGCTCGGCAACGGTTCGGCGCTGCTGTTCGCGCACCCGGACCAACTGGCCCGGCTCCGCGCGGAGCCGAGCGGTTGGCGCAACGCGATCGACGAGATCCTGCGCTACGACTCCCCGGCGCAGAACACGGTGCGCCACACGATCCGCGACGTGGAGATCGCCGGCGTGCCTGTGCCCCGGGGCAAGTTCATCGCGCTGGTGCTGGCCGGCGCGAACCGCGACCCGGCCGTCTTCGACGACCCCGAGCGCTTCGACGTGACCCGGGCGAACGCGCGCGAGCACGTCTCGTTCGGCGGCGGGTCGCACTACTGCCTGGGTGCCGCGCTGTCGCGGATGGAGGGCGAGGTGGGCTTCCGGATGCTGTTCGACCGCTTCGCCGACCTGCGTCCGGCCGGTCCGGGCACTCGCCGCCCGGCCCGAATCCTGCGCGGATATGCCCACCTGCCGGTCGAGGTTCGACGGGCCGAGGTCACAGCCTGAACCCAAGTCAGGACAAAAGATCGCAAACCTGACTTTCTCGACCGAAATCTACTCGGCTTTGGGCGAACCTTTCCCATCCGAACGGGCATCCTGAGGCACTTGAACGACTTTGCGCCCTCGGAACGCCACGCGTCCCGGGGGCCGCTGCCCGCCAGCAGAAAGGGACGACCCGTCCAATGACGCCCGCTTCGCGTCCCGCGCAGCCGCTTCCCCCGCGACGCCGGCGCCGAACCGGCATGGTCCTCCCGTTCCTACTGGCGCTCGGCGCCGTCCTCGGCGTCGGGGCCGCCGCGTACTCGCGTGGAGTGACCGGCAGCGGATCGGCGCACCCCAGCGGCCCCGCGCCGGTCGCCGCCGATCCGGCCGCGCCGGTGACGCAGGCCGCGCCCGCCGGATCGGCCAACCCCGGCGCAGCCGCCCTGCCGCGCACCCCGGACAACCACACCCTGAAGGTGGAGATCGGCCAGCTGTCGACGACCACCGACTACAGCGGCGTCACCCAGACCTCGCTGCCGGTGACGGTGACCAACACCGGCCCGCTCACCCACTCGTTCGACGTCACGGTCGTGGCGCTGGACAAGACCGGCCAGAAGATCACCGCCGACACCGGCACCGCGGCAAACCTGCGCCCCGGGCAGAGCGCCCAGCTGCGGGTACTGGAGATCGTCAACGACACCCTCGTCCGCGAGCTGGCGACGGCGAGCTTCCAGGTCCAGAGCGTCTTCACCTACTGAACCGCGCGGCCCCGACCCCGGCAAGCTCCCGGCCGGCAGGATCGTGCCGTGGCGACCGACGAGCAGACCTGTCGGCAGATCAGCCACAGCCACCTGGAGCCGATGACCGGGACGGCACCGCACGCGCCGGCCTGGCTGCTGGTCGAGCACTCCACCGCGTGGACGCCCAAGGCCCCGCAGGGCATCCCGTGGCCGGACGAGGTCCAGGCGCAGCTACAGGCCCGACTCGACGCCACCGGGGTACGCATCGGCCTGATCCGGCGAGTGCCTGCCGAGCGCCACCTGACCCGTCGCGGGCCGACCCAGGTGCTGCTGATCCACACCGGGCCGCAGCGCCCATGGCAGCGCACCACCCGCATCGGCGAACCCGCGCAGCTGCTCGACCTCGACCTGGCCGGGTTGGCCGCCGGGCACGAGCCGGATCTGGAACAACTCGACGGGCCGGTGCTCGCGGTCTGCACGCACGGCAGCCGCGACGCCTGTTGCGCCCGCGCGGGACGGCCGGTGGCAACTGCGTTGGCACAACGCTTCGGCGCCGCCGTCTGGGAGACCAGCCACGTCGGCGGGCACCGCTTCGCCGCGAACCTGGTCTGCTTCCCGCACGGGTTGATGTACGGCCGGGCCGCCGAGGACACCGGGCGCAGGATCGCCCAGGACTACCTCGAGGGCCGGGTCAGCCTGGACCACTACCGGGGCCGCACCTGCTGGCCGGCCCCGGTCCAGGCGGCCGAGCAGCACCTGCGGGCAGAGCTCTGCGCCACCGGGCTGGACGAGGTGACGGTCCTGGGCTGGACGCCGGGCGACCCGACGCAGGTCGACCTGCGCGCGGCCGGCACGACGCACCGTCTGCTCGTCCAGACCGTGCCGCGACCGCCGGCCCGACCGTTCAGCTGCGGGTCGGACAAGCTCGAGGTGCCGGTCGACTTCGCCATCACCGAGGTGCGCTGTCAGGAAGCCAGGTAGCCCAGCAGGTCCTGCCGGGTGATCACGCCGACCGGGCGGCCGTCGTCGAGGACGACCAGCGCGCCGGCGTGGCCGAGTTCGTGCAGGGCGATCGAGACCGGCTCGCCGGAGCCGATGATCGGCAGCGCCGGGGACAGGTGCTGCTCCAACCGGTCGGCCAGCAACGCCGTGCCCGCGAAGAGCTTGTCGAGCAGGTCGCGCTCGCCGATCGACCCGACGATCTCGGCCGCCATCACCGGCGGCTCGGCCCGGACCACCGGCATCTGGGAGACCCCGTACTCGCGCAGCACGTCGATGGCGTCGCGCACGGTCTCGTTGGGGTGCATGTGCACGAACTCCGGCGTGGAGCCGGACTTACGGGCCAGCACCTCCCCGACGGTCGCCGACCCGGCGTCGGCGGTGATGAAGCCGTAGTCGGCCATCCAGTCGTCGTTGAAGATCTTCGACAGGTAGCCGCGCCCGGAGTCCGGCAGCAGCACCACGATCACGTCGTCCGCGGTCCCCCGCGCCGCGACCTGCAGCGCCGCCGCGACCGCCATCCCGCACGACCCGCCGACCAGCAGGCCCTCCTCGCGGGCCAGCCGTCGGGTCATCGCGAACGAATCGCCATCGCTGACCGCGATGACCTCGTCGGCGATGTCACGGTCGTACGTGCTCGGCCAGAAGTCCTCGCCGACGCCCTCGACCAGGTACGGCCGCCCGGTGCCGCCGGAGTACACCGAGCCCTCCGGGTCCGCCCCGACGACGCGCACCGCGCCGCCGGAGGCCTCCTTCAGGTAGCGGCCCACGCCGGTGATCGTGCCGCCGGTGCCCATGCCCGAGACGAAATGGGTGATCCGCCCGGCGGTCTGCCGCCACAGTTCCGGGCCGGTGGTCTCGTAGTGCGACCGCGGGTTGTCCGGGTTGGAGTACTGATCGGGCTTCCACGCCAGTGGCCGTTCGCGGACCAGCAGGTCGGACACCGAGTAGTACGAGCGCGGGTCCTCGGGCGCGACCGCCGTCGGACAGACCACGACCTCGGCGCCGTAGGCCCGCAGGGTGTTGATCTTGTCGTTGGAAACCTTGTCCGGCACGACGAACACGCACGAGTACCCGCGCTGCTGGGCGACCAGCGCCAACCCGACACCGGTGTTGCCGGAGGTCGGCTCGACGATCACGCCGCCGGGCTTCAGTGCACCGCTGAGTTCGGCGGCGTCGACCATCCGGGTGGCGATGCGATCCTTCACCGACCCGCCGGGGTTGAAGTACTCAACCTTCGCCAGCACCGTCGGCGCCACGTGCGCGGCCACCGAGCGCAGCCGGACCAGCGGCGTGTTGCCGATCAGGTCCAGCACCGAGTCGACGTACTCCAACGAAGCCTCCAGAACCCGGGTGGAAATCGTCGCGGCGCGGCCGGCGTACCCACACCGTTTCGGCGAGGTTTCGGCGAGCCTTTGTGATCGGCCTCCGCCAGGGTAGAGGCGGAGCTACATTCATGATCCTGGGTCGTCGTCCGGACGATCCAACCGCGGGGCCACCCGTCGCGGCCGACGCCCGCGGGTAGCTACGGCTGCGCGGGGAGGTGCGTCGATGGGCCGCAACGACGGCGCACGGTGACCCGCGCCGCGATGGCCCGTCGCGTTGCCGCGGGCATGGCCCTGTTCACCAGCGGTGCCGCGGTGGTCGGCGGGACGTTCGCCGGGGTGCTGTTCACCGAGGCCAAGCTCGCTCGCCGGTGGGTCGGCAACCCGACCGAACTGCCCCCCAGCGACGAGGCCAGCTACGGCTTCTGTCCGGGCGAGCCCATCCGGTTCGCGGTGCTCGGCGACTCCAGCGCCGCCGGACTGGGCGTCGAACAGGGCGACGAGACCCCGGGTGCGCGGATCGCCTGCGGGTTGGCGGCGGTCTCCGAGCGCCCGGTGGAACTGGTGAACGTGGCCCTGGTCGGCGCCCGCAGCTCCGACCTGGACCGACAGGTGACCCTGGCGTTGGCGCAGCGGCCGGACGTCGCGATGATCATGGTCGGCGCGAACGACGTCACCCACCGGGTCGCGATCACCGCCGCGGTGGCCGAACTCGACGCGGCCGTGCGGCGCCTGCGAGCAGCCGGTTGCGAGGTTGTCGTGGGCACCTGCCCGGACTTGGGCACGATCAAGCCGATCGCCCAGCCGCTGCGGTACCTGGCGCGGCGGTGGAGCCGACAGTTGGCGGCGGCGCAGACGATCGTGGCCGTGCAGGCCGGCGGCCGGACGGTGTCGTTGGGCGACCTGATCGGCCCGGAGTTCTCCTCCGCCCCGCACGAGATGTTCAGCCCCGACCGGTTCCACCCGTCGGCCGCCGGCTACGCCAGCGCCGCGATGGCGGTGCTCCCGTCGGTCTGCGCGGCGTTGGGCTACTGGCCCGAGGAGGAGCGGCACCCCGACCCGGCCCGCGACGAGGGCGTGCTGCCGGTCGCGGTCGCCGCGGCCACCGCGGTGGAACGTCCCGGCACCGAGGTCTCGCCGGACGGCGCGCACGACCACGGCGGGATCTGGGGTGCGCGGGCGCTGCTGCGCCATCGCCGCCGTTCCGAGCTTCCGGACGCCGACGCCCTTGCGCCGGCGCGGGTCGATTCGCACGCGGACGGCGACCCGGCGTCCTCAGCCGCCTGACTCCTCGACCGCCTGACTCCTCGACCGCCTCACTGCTCAGCCGCCCAGCCGCCCGGACAGCGCCAGCACGGTCGCCAGGCATTCGGCAAGAACCGACCCGAGATCGCCCCGGACCGCACCGGACCAGACCGACAGCTCGGCGTCGAGTCCGTCGGCGGCCACGACCAGGTCGGCACCGGTGACGGCCAATTGATCGGCGACCACGAACGGACCGACCCACGGGACCGGCTGCACCGCGGGCGGCACGGCGGCTGCCCACGACGCGATTCCGGCCGCCGCGTCGGCCAACTTCTGCGCCAGTGCATGGCCGTCGCGGGCCGGTCCGGCCCCGGCGTCCAGGCCCGCTGTCAGCTTGCTCTCAGGAAGCCGGGACAGCTTGTCCAGCAAGGCATCCAGAGCCGTCCGGAGGTCGTCCACGAACACTTCCCCACCGGCCTCGTCGAGACCCCCGATCGGGACGAATCGTCCCAGGCAGGCGCGCTGCGGAGGGGGTGCCTTAATACCGCCCGAGTGTTTGTCCCCGAAGGCTTGTGTCACCACTCGGTATCGGGCACCTTAGTTGAATCATTCGCCATCGAGAGGCGGTCCAATGTCACTTCACCACTCCGAGGAGACGCATCAGAACCTGGTCGCACGAGTTCCGCGTGCGACCGGCAAAGAGCTCCCCGAGTGGTTCCGAGAAATCGAGGACGGCCCCGCCTTCCTTCGTTTCGACGAAAAAGTGAACTGGCTGCGCGACGAGCACGGCATCGCCCACGGGCACGCCACCGCGATCGTCCACGAGCACGACCTGCGGCGCGCCCACCGCTCGTTCCTCTGAGCGGACGCGAACACTGACGAAGGCCCCCCATCCGATCCGGACGGGGGGCCTTCGTCTTCCACTGGCGGTGCTGCTAGTGACGCAGCGTCAGTCGCGCAGGATCGAGATCAGTCGAAGCAGTTCGATGTACAGCCAGATCAGCGTCACGGTCAGCCCGAACGCTGCTCGCCAGGCCTCGGACTCCGGGGCACCCGAGCGGATGCCGCGCTCGACCATGTCGAAGTCCAGAGTCAGGTAGAGGCTTGCCATGACCGCGCCCACACCAGCGGTCAGCAGCCCCAGGCCGCCGTGCCACGGGTTGAAGCCTTGGTGGAACCCCATCAGCAGCAGGTTGCCGAGCATCAGGATCAGGTAGCCCAGCGAGGCCCCGATCAGGACCTTGGTGAACCTCGGGGAGAGCCGGACGACCCCGCTGCGGTAGAGCGCGAGCATCACCGCGAATGTGACCGCGGTGCCCGCCACGGCCTGGATGACCACGCCGGGGTGGAGTTGTTCCTGCCAGCGCGAGATCGCGCCGAGGAAGACACCCTCGATCGCCGCGTAGGCGAATGCCAGCACGGGGTTCACCCGGGCCTGCATCTGGGTGATGATGCCGACGACGAGGCCGACCAGCACGGCGGCCAGCGCCAGGCCTGGTCCTACGTTCGCGGACCAGGAGACGGCGCCGGTACCGGCCGCGACGATCAGCAGGGCGGCCGTGCGCTCGACGACGTCGTTCATGGTCATCGGGCGGGAGGCCGGATCGACCGTCCCGGGGGCCGAGCCGTAAGCACCGCGGCTGAATACGTCCGGCCGCGAGAGAACAGGGTTGCTGCTGCGCATGTCCTTGGACACCTCCGCGGCCCGCGCCGCGCGGGCCTGCATCCACCAGCGTATGCCGGAGCAACCCGGCCTGTGTGACTCGAGGGTGACGCGGCGGGTCACCGTATGAGTACGACCCGGTTAACGGCCGACGCCCGGCACCGAGTTCCCGGGGCCGGGCGACGCTTGAACAGCGCGGTCGAGGACCGACCGCGGTCAGGAGACCGGGGCGTACCGATCAGCCGCCGCGGCGAGCATGGCGGCCAACCGCCGGGCCTCGTCGGGCAGCAGATAGGAGTAAAGTTCGAGGAACCGACCGTTCTCGTCCGTGTCGGCCTGATCGGTCACGCTGAGAACGATGTAGTTGGTCTCCTCGTCGGTACCTGGATCCATCAGGTGCCCGCCGACAGTGAGATAGGTGTGGTGGTCGTCCCGGGGCACGAGTGCCTGCAGGTACTCGGTCGAGGTGACGATCTCGCTCATGGGCGTCCCACCTAGTCGACTGCGAACCGGTCGTCGCGGTGGCTTAACGACACCGCGACCCGTTGGGTGCGGTAATCCTAATTGCCCCTCACGTTCGCACCCGTCACTGCACCCCCGGCGAGTCGTGGCCGGCCTCCAGCTCGGCCCGCGACGGGTCGGGGCGCCGTTCCGCGCCCCGACCGCGCCGGGTGTCCGCGCCGACCGGGTCACCCGCGGGCGACCCGACCCCTCCTTGCGCGGCACGGCATTGTCCCCACGATGCCGCTGGCCAGACGATCCCGGCTGCACCGGGCCGGTGCAACGAAGATCGCCCGAATGGACGCATCCGGGCTGGTCAGCGGCAATCGCGAACCGGACCAACCGGGCAATCCGCCAGGTTTGGTCCACCTGCGGCCGGGAAGCCGACAGGCGGCTCCGTCGTCCGTCGACCCGGGTGATACCACCCGAATAGAGTCAGCTTGCCGTCCACTTAGCCGAACGGGGCTAACTTCCAGAAGTGGCCGTACCGCGCCGTTGGGTGCTGCAGGCCGGTTTGGTGACCGGTCTGCTGAGCGCGTGCGGCAGCGAGGTGTTCAAGGCGATCCCGACCCCGGTCGCCGCGCCCGGGAAGACGCCGGTCAGCACGCCCAACGCGGGCGTCACCGACCTCTCGCGCAACCGCCCCCCTGCAGCGGTGCGGAACGGGTACACCCCCGCAGTCGAGGTCGAGCACGGCAATCGCGGCAGCGCAAATGTTGTGCTGTCGTTCCAGGGCTCCGGCGACGCCCGCATCGCCCGCGACATGTTGCACGAGGCCGAGCGGGCACACGTCCGGGTCACCGTGCTGGCCGTCGGGACGTGGCTGCTGGCGCACCCGTTCATCGCGCACCGAATCCTGCACGGCGGGCACGAGCTCGGGAATCAGACGTACTCGCACCCGGCCGACCTGGCCCGGCTGAGCCCGGATGCGGCCTACGAGGAGATTGCCCGGTGCGCCACGGTGCTGCGCAAGCTCACCGGCACGCCCGGTACCTGGTTCCGGACCACGGGCAGCCCGCACGCGAGCAACATGGTGCTGACGCAGGCCGGCCGCGCCGGTTACGCCCACTGCCTGTCCTACGACGTGGAGACCACCGACTGGACCGACCCGGGCGCGGCGCACATCGTGGCGGCCGTCGACAAGGTCCAGCACGGATCGGTGATCAGCCTGCACCTCGGGCACGCCGGCACGTTGGCCGCACTTCCCCAGATCCTCGACCACCTGCGCCAGAAGGGCCTGACCCCGGTGACGGCCGGGGAGATGTTCGGCCTGACCTGACGGACCCAGCGCCGGCGTTCACCCGTCCGGGTGCGTGGCCCGGCATGTCGCCGCCCCGCGTAGTTGTCTGGTGCTGCCTACGTCCCGTTTGCGACGCGTATGTCCGTTCCGGGGCTCGGCGGGGAGGGGGATCGGCATGTTCGGCGTCGGCCGCCCATCCCGCCGCGCCCGCGCGTGGGCCGTGCGCCCCCTCGTCGCGCTGCTGAGCGCTGCCCTCGTGCTGACCGGTCCGGTGGCGGCCGGCCACGCCGCGACCGCCCGGCCGCCCAATCGCACGACCGACTCCGGGATCACGCCGGGCAGCAAGCCGCTGGAGATCACCACCGGTCCGGACGGCAACCTGTGGTTCACCGAGTTCGGCGCCGACCGCATCGGTCGGGTCGCGCCCGCGGGCGGGGTGCGCGAGTTCGCCGTGTCCGGTCGCCCGGTCGGGATCACTGCCGGGCCGGACGGGAACGTCTGGTTCACCGAACCCGACGTCGACAAGGTCGGCCGGATCACCGCGGACGGCACGGTCCGGGAGTTCGGCGAGGGAATCACCTCCGGCGCTCACCCGACCGGCATCACCGCGGCACCGGACGGCGCGATCTGGTTCACCGAGCCCGACGCCGACCACGTGGCGCGGATCAGCACCGACGGGATCGTCACCGAGTACGTCAGCGGCATCACCACGGGAGCGCAGCCGATCGGGATCGCCGTCGGGCCGGACGGCGACGTGTGGTTCACCGAGTCCAACCTGGACCGCATCGGCCGCATCACCCCCCAGGGCCTCGTCACCGAGTTCGGAGAGCGGATCACCGCGGGCGGCATGCCGGACCGGATCACCCAGGGCCTCGACGGCAACCTGTGGTTCACCGAGTTCAACGGCGACCGGATCGGTCGGATCACCCCGGACGGCTCGGTGAGCGAGTTCTCCGCCGGCATCACCCCGGGCGGCCACGACTTCGGCATCGCGGCGGGCACCGACGGGAACGTGTGGTTCACCGAACCGGACACCGAGAAGATCGGCCGCATCGAGCCCGACGGCGCGGTCACCGAGTACACGCAAGGCGTGGTCGCCGGCGGCCACCCGTTGGGCATCACCACCGGACCGGACGGCGCGATCTGGTTCACCGAGCCGGACGTGGACCACGTCCTGCGGGTCGACATGCCCGCGCCGTCGACGGTCCGGACGGCCGCGGCGAGCATGCCGGTGGTCAGCGTCGCCCCGGTGCGCGGGACGGCAGGTGGCGCAACCTCCTTGGGTGCCGTCCTCTACGAGGCCGGGACCGGGGTCGGCCAGCTCGCCTCGGTCACCTGGGGCGACGGGACGATCGGCTCCGCCCGGATGACGTTGATCGCCCCGGAGCGGTACGCGATCTCGGCGACCCATTACTACGCCCGGTCCGGGATGTACCGGATCACCGTCACCGTCACCGACGGCCGCAACGTCCGGCGGGCGACCGCCACCACCGACGCCCAGATCGAGCCGGCGCCGCGGCCGGACCCGTCCGGGCAGCAGCGGGTGCACACGGTGAGTGCGCAATCCGGACATCACCCGGAGCGGAGCAAGCGCCGCGCAAGTTGACGGCGTGGCCACAGCAAACTCATGGCCCCAACCCAACGCGGCGACAGCCGCTCGCAGCATCTTTGTCTGTGTTCCTTGGGGAGGGACCCGTATGAGAATTGCGCCGCGGCGAGCCAACCGCCTGGCAGCCAGAACCGCAAAGCGTCTGGGTAGCGGCGGGGCCTCGCGCCCGGGCGCGACCCGCACGGCGAAGTACGGAAATCTGTTCGGTGTCGCAGCACTTTCCGGTGCGATGCTGGCCGGGGTCGTCATGCCGGTGGTGGGTGTCGCCGCCATCGAGACGAAGAAGGCCGCGGCGTCGTTCAACAACCTGCCGGACCAATTGCCCACGCTCACCCCGGCCTCGGCCTCGGTGATCCTGGCCTCGGACGGCACGCAGATCGCCACGTTCTACGACGCCGACCGCATCAACGAGCCGCTGACGTCCATCGCGCCGTTGATGCAGCAGGCGCAGCTGGCGATCGAGGACTA
The DNA here is from genome assembly GCA_036269075.1 of Sporichthyaceae bacterium. Classification (NCBI taxonomy): domain Bacteria; kingdom Bacillati; phylum Actinomycetota; class Actinomycetes; order Sporichthyales; family Sporichthyaceae; species Sporichthyaceae bacterium. The sequence continues at coordinate 5,784 of DATASX010000107.1, read as the reverse complement.
CCGCTTCTACCAGCACGGTGCGATCGACTTCGAGGGCACGCTGCGCGCGCTGCTGCGTAACTCGGGTTCCGGGCACCAGCAGGGCGGTTCGGACCTGACCCAGCAGTACGTGAAGAACGTGCTCATCCAGGCCGCGAACGGCGACCCGGACAAGATCGCCGCGGCGCAGGCCGACACGCTCACGCGCAAGATGCAGGAGCTGCGGTACGCCGGCGAGGTCCAGAAGGAGATGACGAAGGATCAGATCCTCGACGCCTACCTGAACATCGCGTTCTACGGCGACAACGCCTACGGCGTCGAGGCCGCTGCCCGGCACTACTTCTCCACGGAGTCGGCGAATCTGACGCTGCCTGAGGCCGCCCTGCTGGCCGGCATCGTGCAGGACCCGACGGAGTACAACCCGGTGCTGAACCCGGGGCCCGCGCTGACCCGCCGCAACGAGGTGTTGACCCGGATGCGCGACGTGGGCGACATCACCACCGCGCAGATGCAGCAGGCCCAGGCGCAGCCGTTGGGGCTGCGGGTGGAGGCCGCGCACAGCGGTTGCGACACCTCGCAATACGCGTTCTTCTGCGACTACGTCGTGCATGTGATCGAGAACGACCCCACCTTCGGGGCCACCGAGCAGGACCGCGAGAACCTGCTCTACGAAGGCGGCCTGACCATCAAGACCACGCTGGACCCACAAGCCCAGCAGTCGGCGGATGCCGCACTGGCGACCGCGACCAACCCCACCGACCAGGCTCAGGCCGCGCTGGCGACCGTGCAGCCCGGGACCGGGCGGGTGCTCGCGATCGCGCAGAGCCGGGCCTACGGCACCGGCAAGAACGAGACCACCGTGGACTACGCGGTCGACCACGTCGACGGCGGCAGCAACGGCTTCCAGGACGGTTCGACCAACAAGGCGTTCACCGCCGCCGCCGCGCTGGAGGAGGGCTACGGCACCGAGTACAAGATCGATTCGCCGAACTCGATCGGCGGGTTCGCCGCGCCGACCAACTGCGACGGCAAGCGGGTGGCCACCGGCAACTGGCACCCCGGCAACGACGAGGTGGCCACCGATTACGGTCCGGTGATCACGATGCGCGAGGCGTTGCGCAAGTCCGTGAACACCTACTTCGCCCAGCTCGAGGCCAAGGTCGGCCTGTGCTCGACCGTGCAGGCCGCCGAGGCCGCCGGCGAGCACCGCGCCGACGGGACCCCACTGCAGGAGTACCTGCCGTTCACGCTGGGCTTCAACGAGGTCTCGCCGCTGGACATCGCCGACTCCTACGCGACGTTCGCCGCGCAGGGCACGCAGTGCAACCCGATCGCGATCGACGCCATCACCAACTCGGCCGGGAAGACCCTGGCCGTCCCGTCGGCGGACTGCCACCAGGCGTTCACCCCGGCCGTGGCGAACACGGTGACCGACATGCTGCACTCGGTCATGGAGCCCGGCGGCACCGGCGCGAACGCCAACCTCGACAACAACCGGCCCGCGGCCGGCAAGACCGGTACCACCAACGGCGCGGTCGCCGTGTGGTTCACGGGCTTCACCCCGCAGATGGCGACCTCGATCTGGGTCGGCGACCCGGACAACTACGGCTACAAGATGGCCAACATCACCATCGGCGGCAAGTTCTACTCCCAGGTCTGCGGTGCGTGCGTGGCTGCGCCGATCTGGCAGCAGATGATGAACGGCGCGCTGAATGGCATGCCGGTGGTCCCGCTGCCGGCCCCGGACCCGGCCACGATCATCGGCACCCAGGGTCAGGGCGACCCCCGACAGGCGCACATCACCTACAAGTTCAAGATGCCCTCGGCCTGATCGCTCTCAGAAGACTCAAAGGAGAACGTCAGGAAGCGGAAAGTCCGGCAGCGCACCATTCTCCTCAGGCGCCGGAAACGGCGGGGGATTTCCTTTCGAGGAAGCGAAAAACGGGGGTTGGCCATGAACGAGGACATGCAGCAGCCGGAGCAGCCCGAGTCTGCCTCCTGGTGGACGGCCCTGCCGGCCGAGCAGCCGGAGAGTGCGCCGACCGCTGAGTCGGCACAGCCCTGGTCCGCCGACCAGCCGGCGCAGGCCGGCGCCGCGGCGCCCAACCCGTTCACCGCGGCGCCGTTCGGCGAGATGGGCGTCCCGGCCCGGCCGGCCGCCCGAGCGACGGTCTACCGCCGCCGCGCGGCGGTCGGTGCAGCCGCTGCCGCAATCGGCGTTGTCGCTTTCATCGCCACCCAGACGGCCAACGCCGGCAACGGCAACCTGACCGCGTCGGGTTCGTCGAGCTCCGGCCTGATGCCGTCGTGGTCCAACGGCACCCGGGTCTACTACCCGGGCGGCTTCCTGGGCCGGCGCCAGAGCGGCAGCGGGGCAAGTTCCGGCCTCAGCGGCGCCTTCGGTTCGGGCACCGCCCCGTCGAGCACCAGCCCGTCGACCGCCGCCAACCTCACCGCCGCGGAGAAGTCCGCCGGGCAGGCCGCGGAGAAGAAGGTCAGCTCCGACGTCGTCGACGTCGTGTCGCGGTTGTCCGACGGCATCGGGGCCGGCACCGGCATCGTGCTCAGCTCGAACGGCCTGATTCTGACGAACAATCACGTCGTCGACGGCGCCGAGGCCATCCAGGCCACCGACGTCGCGAACGGCAAGACCTACACCGCCCAGCTGGTCGGCCGCGACCCGACGCACGACGTCGCGGTGCTCCAACTGGTCGGCGCCAGCGGCCTGCCGGTGGCCCCGATCTCCAGCACCCCGGCCGCCGTCGGCGACACCGTCACCGGCGTCGGCAACGGCCTGGGCAAGGGTGGCACGCCGAGCTACGCGATCGGCACGGTGACCGGCCTGAACAAGTCGATCACCGCCACCGACGAGGGCGGCGGCTCCGCCGAGCGCGTCACCGGCATGATCGAGTCGACCACCGGCATCCTGCCCGGCGACTCCGGCGGCCCGCTGGTGAACACCTCCGGCCAGGTGGTCGGCATGGACACCGCCGGTGAGTTCTCCCGCGGCAACGACGACGGCCCCGCGCAGGACTCCTTCGCGATCCCGATCGCGACCGCGCTGAGCTACGCCCACGAGTTGGCGAACGGCACTGACCCGACCGGCACCACCGACTCCTCGGACGGCCTGAACATCCTGGGCCTGCCGCTGTAGTTCGATCCAGCGCCGTAAGACTTCGCGCTGCCGGAAGCCCGTATCTGATTTAGCATCAGATACGGGCTTCCTGCGTTGCCTGGGCCGGAGGATCGGATGTCGGTGACTCGCCGCGGGTTCCTCGGTCTCAGCGCCGCTGCGGCGGCCGAGGTCGCGGGGCTCGGGCCAGGCGGCTGGGCGATCTACAAGATGCATCGGCCCACCAGTCCCGAGGTCGATCAGACCCTCGCGGTGCCCGGACCGAAGGCGGCTGTTCCGACCCGCGGCAAGGTGGTCACGGGATCGTTCCCCTCGTCCCACATGAGAAACGGCCTGGTCGATGTCGCGATCTGCTACCCCTATTGGCCCAGGCCGAATGACAACCTGCCGATAGTTCTGGCGCTCTACGGGCGAGGCGACACCTACCAGACCGCGTTGTCTCCCGACGAGGTCGGCCTGCAGAAGGCTCAGGCCGCCGTAGTTGCATCCGGCGTCCCCGCCTTCGCGATCGTCACCGTGGAAGCCGGCCCGACCTCGTACTGGCACGACCGCGCCGACGGCCGCGGCGTCCAGACGATGATCCGGACCGAGCTGTTACCCGCACTCGCTCGACGGGGTCTGCACACCGACCGCATCGGTCTGCTCGGCTGGTCGATGGGCGGCTACGGCGCGCTGCTGCTGGCCGAGCGCCTCGGGTCGGCCGGTGTCGCCGCGGTGGCTGCCTTCGCGCCCGCGTTGTTCGACAGCTACCGCCACGCCTCACCGGTCGCGTTCGACTCGGCGGCCGACTTCGCGGCGAACGACGTGCCCGCCGGTGTCGCGAAGCTGGCAGGGATCCCGGTCCGGATCGTCTGCGGCAAGCAGGACCCGTTCCACGACCGGGTCCGTAAGTTCGTCGCGCTCCCCCATCAGCCGGCGGTGGTCACGTCGTTCGGCAGGGGCGGCCACGGCTTCGGCTACTGGCGTACCCAGACCGCGGAGCAGTTGGAGTTCATCGGTACCCGACTCCCGACGAGGTAGGAAGATCTAGCTGTGTGTAAGAACTCGTTACACTGACATACACACAGCTACAGTTGGCTGGTGGACCCGGTCCGGAACCCCTACTCCCCCGGCGCCGGCCTGCGCCCGCCCGCGCTGGTCGGCCGGGAGGCCGCACAGGAGTCGTTCTCGGTCGCGCTGCAGCGACTCGAGGCAGGTCGCGGCGCGCAGCCGTTGGCGCTCTACGGCCTGCGGGGCGTCGGCAAGACGGTGCTGCTGTCGAGTCTGAGCTCCGCGGCGCTGCGGCGCGACTGGTTGGTGGCGCAGGTCGAGGCCGGTGCCGGCAAGCCGCTGCGCGAAGTGCTGGCCACTGCCCTGCACGGACCGTTGAGCGACCTGGCGCGGCCGTCGGCCGGGCGCCGGGTGCTGAAAGCGCTGCGCACCGCGACGAGTTTCCGTGCGGTGCTGGATTCGGCCGGGTCGTGGAGCTTCGGGTTGGACCTGGACGAGGCCTCCGGCGGTGGCGCGGACACCGGCGCACTGGAGACCGACCTGGCCAAGCTTGTGCAGGACCTCTCCGGTGCCACGGCCGAACTCGGTTGCGGTCTCGCGCTCCTGATCGACGAGGCACAGGACCTTTCCGGTGACGAGTTGGTCGCCCTGTGCGCCACCGCCCACCAGGTCGGGCAGCAGGGCTGGCCGTGCCTGTTCGCGCTGGCCGGGCTGCCCAGCCTCCCGCGACTGCTGGCCGAGGCCAAGTCCTACGCAGAGCGGCTGTTCGCCTACCACCCGGTGGAGCACCTGCCCGAGGATGTCGCGCGGCGGGCGCTGACCGAGCCTGCCTCCGTCGAGGGCGTCGCCTGGCAGTCGGAGGCCGTGGATCACGTGATCGCGCACAGCGGCGGCTACCCGTACTTCCTGCAACAGTTCGGCCGGGACACCTGGCAGGCAGCGGAAGGACCGGACCGGATCGGCCTGAACGACGCCCGCAACGGCGTCCGGCTGGGGCAAGCCCTGCTGGACGCCGGCTTCTACCGGGTGCGTTGGGAGCGGGCGACGCCGAACGAACAGGGGTTCCTGCGCGCCGTGGCGGCCGACGGCGGTCGCAGCAGCCTCACCGCCGACATCGCCACCCGCCTCGGCAAGAGCCGCAGCGGCATCGGCCCCGCGCGCGCGAACCTCATCGCGAAGGGGATCGTCTACGCACCCGAGCATGGCTCGCTCGCCTATACCGTTCCGGGCATGGCCGAGTTCATCGCCAGACAAGCGACCTGACGCAGCGTCAGGCCGTGCGGGGTTGCGGCGGGTGCCAGTGATGGTTCCGCCGGGGCGCTCGGATCGGGTCCACCCACGCCGGGGGCCGTAGTTCGGGGTGGCCGTCCGCTGCGAATTCGGCGTCCCAGGACTGGTGATGCACGACGTCGTGGTGCCGGTCGCACAACAGCAGGAGATTCGACAGGTCGGTCGGGCCCCCGGCGGACCAGTGGATCCGGTGATGGGCCTGGCACCACGGCGCGGGACGATCGCAGCCGGTGAACACGCAGCCGGAGTCCCGGGCGACCAGGGCCAACCACTGCGCCGGGGAGACGATGCGGCGGGTGCGGCCCATGCTCAACGGGACACCGTGGGCGTCCAGGCGGATCGCGGTCAACTCCGCGTCGCAGCAGATCCGCCGCACCGCGGCATCGGAGAGA
>DATASX010000106.1 GCA_036269075.1 Sporichthyaceae bacterium | reverse complement strand
GCCGCGAACGGCACGGCGGGGATGACCGCGGTGGCGTTGGCCCCGGATCTGGGTGAGCGCTACCTGGACACCGTCTACCAGACCAACTGGGTCCAGGAGCTCTACGGCCAGGACGTCCTGGACAACATCGACGAGACGCCGGCCGCGCAGCGCGCGGTCAGCCGACGCAACGCGGCCGCGCTACGCCGCCGCGCCGGCTGAGTCCGGATCCTGCGCGTCGACGTCGGATCGCTCCGGCGTCGGCGTGGCTGAACTCGTGGGCGACGCGGTGGTGCTCTCCAGGTCGGCGAACACCACCGTGTTGCCGCGATAGCTGTGGGACGCGGCGTCCCAGTCGCCGCAGGTGATCAGCCGCAGCGCGGGCTGGGTCGTCGGTCCGTAGACCGCGTCGGTCGGGAAGGTCGCCTTGTCGAACTCGGCGACGGCGGTCACCAGGAATGTGTCCACCACGCCGTCGGCGCGCTCGACCTTGATGTGGTCGCCGTAGTGCAGGCTGCCGAGGCGGTAGAAGACTGCGGCCCCGACGCCGGGTGCGTCGACGTGGCCCAAGATCACGGCCGGGCCCAGGTCGCCGGGCTGCGCGGACCACTTGTACCAACCCGCGTCGGTGGGCACGGCCGGGACGCCGATGGTGTGGTCGGGGTTCAGGTCGAGGGTGTCGACGGGGGCATCGACGCCGATCCGCGGGATCCGGACGCGCAGCGGCGCGGGGGCCGGGGTGGAGATGTCGGAGGCGTCGGCTGCGGCGGCGGCCTGCCCGGCCGGTGCGGCATCGGGTGGCATCCACTGCGGTGCGTTGAGCGCGTCCGGCTGCGGCGGCGGGTCGGGCCGCTGCAGTACGGCCGCGGCGATCGCTGTCGCGCCACCGACGGCGAGCGCCCAGGTCAGAGCCGACGCGATCAGCCCCGAGCGGAGGCTGAGGCGCCGGCCCTGGCGGGCCTTGGGGTCAGTGGTCACTTATTGCTGTCGGTGCGCCCGGACTGGCGGCGGGCGAACCGGTAGGTGACCCCGGAGGCTGCGATCAGGCCGGCTCCGAACAGCAGCAGGCCCTCGTGGGACGAGCCCTGGGTCGAGCCGGAACCCGTGCCCGCGCCGCCCTTGGGGGTCTTCGCGGCCGAGCTGCTGGGGCTGCTGGTGCTCGAGGGGTCGGCGTTGGAGGAGCTCGAGGATGAGCCGCCGGGGTCGGAACCGCCCGAGGAGGAGCCGCTCATCGAGCCGCTCATGCCGCCCACCGCGCCGGGCACGCCGCCCGTGCTCGTGTTCTGGCTGGTGCTGCCGCTGGAGTGCTTGTGCGCAGTGGCCGACGGGGACGGCGAGGGGCTCGGGCTGGCGGCGGAGGCCGCGACCGGCGCGACCGCCGGGACGGCCACGATTCCTGCGATCAGCGCCGCCCGGAGGAAGCGAGTGTGGCTGGCCATTGAGGTACCTGCCTTCCTGCGGGCCGGGACGGCCCGGTCGTGGCTGTGCCCGGTCGACTCCAGCGAATCCGAGCGTTGTCCGGGTTCGTCCTGCCCGATGCCGGTAAGGACACACCCGCCCAAATGTCACGAGCAGGTAATTCCGGGCGGCCGGGCCGGCTACGATCACGGCTCGTGGAGGAGAATAAGGCACTGCACCTCACCGACCTGCTGCGCGACCGCGGGGTCGACGCCCACGTCGAGTCGAGCAAGGGCGGCATTCACGGCTACGGGGTCCGCGTCGACCTGCACGACGGCCGCCAGGCGATCTGGGGTGCTGCCCGCACCACCGCGCTGGAGGCCGAGGTGATGCGCGACGGCGTCCTGGTCGGGTTCCGCGAACCGATCGAGGGTTCGGAGAACTTCACGCCCGAGCAGATGGTCGAGGCGATCGTGGCCACCGACTGGTCCGACCCGATCGGGCACCGCACCGCCAGGCCCGTCCCGGTCGCGGCCCCGCTGCGCCGTGAGGGCGGCTTGTTCCGCCGATTTCTCGGCGGCTTCCGCGAGCAGTGAGGTTCAGGCACCTCGGCGTATGAACTGACGGCAAGGCGCGTGCGAAGCCTCGGCCAAGTCCGGCGGTTCTCATCTCGGACAAACCCTGACGAACCTACGCTGGCGGTGGGGGGCCGAAAGACGGTCGAAGGACGTCGGATGAGGTTCCGGGAGAGCTTCAATTTCGCCTGGCGCGGGATCGTCGCGAACAAGATGCGCGCGCTGCTCACCATGCTCGGAATCGTGATCGGCATCGCCTCGGTCATCACCCTGGTCGCGGTGGGCACCGGTTCCAACCGGGCGGTGGCGGCCTCGATCGCCCGGCTCGGGTCCAACACGCTCAACGTCTCGCCGATGCCGACCGGCACCGGCGGCCACGGCAGCGCCTTCCAGCAACAGCTTCGCCGGATGCTGGGCATCAAGCAGAAGGCCGACAACAACACCCACGACCACGAGTCCTCGCTGACCTTCGCCGACGCGGCCGCGCTGCTGAACCCGGCCGACTGCCCGGATGTGGTCGCGGACTCCCCGAAGGTGATCGTGCACACCGTGGCCACGATCTACCTGAACTCCTCGCACACCACGCAGCTGTTCATGGGCTCGACGCCGAACTACCTGGACGTCGACAACGACACGACTTCGGCCGGGCGCAACTTCACCCAGGCCGAGTACGACAGCCACGCCCGCGTGGTGATCATCGGGACCAGCGTGGCGGCGGACCTGGCCCAGGGCGACCCGGCGGAGCTGCTCGGCAAGGACGTGCGGTTCAACGGCCAGGCGTTCCGGGTCGTCGGGATCCTGGGGTCCAAGGGCTACTCGGGTCAGTCGGACCTGGACGACAAGGTCATCGCCCCGGCGACCGCGACCGAGGACGCGCTGTACGGGTACCACGTGCCGGGCACCGGGCAGCTGAGCTCGATCGCGGTGCAGGCCGCGTCCGCGCAGACCCTGAGCCAGGCGCAGCGCGAGGTCCAGACGGTGATGGACAAGCGCCACAATGTCTCGGCGGCCAACACCGACGTGATCGTCTACAACGCCGCCTCGATCCTCGCGGCCGGTTCGGAGTCCAGCCACACGCTGACGATCCTGCTCGGCGCGGTGGCCGGGATCTCCTTGCTGGTCGGCGGGATCGGCGTCATGAACATCATGCTGGTCTCGGTCACCGAGCGGACCCGGGAGATCGGCATCCGTAAGGCGATCGGCGCGAACCGGCGGGACATCATCAGCCAGTTCCTCGGCGAGGCGGTGATCCTGTCGATGATCGGCGGCGTCACCGGGGTGCTCATCGGGTTCGTCTGCTCCCGCTTCACGATCGTCGGCGTGCAACCTGTCGTCGCACCGTGGTCGGTGATCATGGCGCTGACGGTCTCGCTGTTCACCGGGCTGTTCTTCGGCCTCTACCCGGCCGCCCGGGCCGCGGACCTGAGGCCCATCGACGCGCTCAGATATGAGTGAGCCGCGCCGGTGAGTTCACGGGCGCGGCATCACCGGTGAGCAAGGTTCGGTCGAACTGAGTACCCGTCAGGAGTGCGGCCGGGCCGTGCGCAGCACGGTCACCGCGGAGGTGGTGCTCGTCGCCGCGGACACGCAGCTGGGTCCACCCGCCGTGGGTGCGCTGATCTTCGGCAGCTCCGGGCCCGGGGTGGCTGAGGCGGTGGACAGGCGCCGGGCCCGCCGGGCGACCAGCGCGGCCGAGGCCGGGACGGCGCTCGGGACGACCCGACGGGCGGGCGCACCCGGTGCCGGGGTCAGGCGCACGAACCCGGGGCCGTCGGTCTTCTGGCTGGGCTCGAGCGCTCGGGTGGCGCCGCCGGCCACGACCGGGCGCACCGGCCGCGACTGCGGTGCCGGGACGACGACCGGCGCGGTCGAGAGGGTGATCCGGGCCGGTGCGGCGGTGACGGACGCCACGGCCGGGGTCGGCATGACCGGCCGAGGCGTCACCGAAGCAGCGGCCACCGGGGCCAGCGGCACCGGCGCCCGGGCGGGCGCGATCGGGGTGGGCTCGACCGCGGGGGCGGCCACCGGCTTGACGGCGACCGGCTCGGCCCGCCTGCTCGCAGCCGGCTTGCGGGTGGCCGGCTTCGCTGCCGGTTTGGCAGCAGCGACTGCTTTCGCTGCCGGTTTGGCGGCAGGGGCCGGCCTGGTAACCGTCGGCTTGTCGGCAGTGGCGGCCTTGGCGGGCCGCACCTTGGGCTCTGCCTTGGCGGTCGAGGACTTCGCGCGGGAGGCCCGGGCGGGCTCGGCCGGTGCGGGCACGCCGCGGAGGCTCGTCAGTTCGGCCTTGAGCAGTTCCATCGAGGAGCCCAGCTCGGCCATCGCGGTGTCGGTCTCGGCCTCCAGTCGGGCGGCGGCGCCGGCCGCCTCGGCCACGACGGCGTCGGCCTCGGCGGTGGCAGCGGTCCGCAGTCGAGCAGCCTCCCCCTGCGCGTCAACGTCGATGCGGCGGGTCTCGGCCCGGAGTTCGGCGACGGCCGCCTCCAGCGCGCGCCGCCGCTGCGCGGCGATGGCGCGGCGGTCGAGCACCTTCTCCTTGTTCGCGTTCAGTTCCCGCACGGCCGCTGTGGCGCAGGCGGTCGCCCGGGTCCGGGCTCGGGTCACGATCAGCTCGGCCCACTCGTGGGCTCGCTCGATCGCGACCTCATCCCGCTCGATCCGGGCCGCCGCCCGCTTCCGGGCCAGGGCGACCATGCGCGCTCCGGACTCCACGGCGGTCTCGTTCACGTCGGCGATCTCGACGTCCAACCGGTGCAGGTCGGCCGCCACCTCCGCGCGAGCCACGGCGCGTGCCTGTTCGGCCTCCGCGGCCGCTGCCGCGGTCGTCGCCCGCGCGTCGGCGTACGCCCGGCGCAGCATGGACTCCGCGCGGTCGAGTGCGGCCAGAGTGTCCGCCTCTCCCGCGAGCCTGGTGCCACCGACCTCGCCGATCTCGGTCTCAAGAGCACCGGCCTGCGTCCGCAGCGCGCCCAGTTCGGCCACCAGGCGCGAGATCGAGGACTCGACGGCGGCTGGGGCGTACCCACGCTGGGCGATCTCGAAAGAAGTACTGGTGGACGGAGTCACCTGGTTGGACTGCATGGGCGATCCTTCGACGGAGTGGCTCGGTTACGCGGCCCAGCTTGGTGCTGATGTTGTGTGTGTGACAATTGGGACGAATGATGTTTTTGAGGAAACTGAGTCGCTTGGGAAAGCCATTGCGGTTCCTGGAGGCGAACCGGGTCGCCTCGTGGCCGGGGCGGGGCGGGACCGCGCGCGTGTCGCAGGTGGCCCGTTCCGGGCGCCTGATTCGATGACCCACGGGGAGGTGGCGCTGTGCTGCGCTCGATGCTGGTGATCTCGGTTGCGATGACTGCTGTGGCCGTTGTGCCGGCCGGTCCGGCCGCGGCGGTGCACAAGCCCGACCCGGCCGCGAAACGCGCCGCGCAGGCCGTGATCCCGGGCCTGGTCTACATCCAGTCGCAGTTGTCCGACGGGGTGATCGTGGGCGGCACCGGGATGGTGCTCACGCGCGGCGGCGAGGTCCTGACCAACTACCACCTGGTGCACGACGAGGTCACCGTAGGCGTGTTCGATCTGGGCGACCACCGGGTGCACCACGCGCATGTGGTCGGCGTCGACGCGACCCACGACGTGGCGGTCCTGCAGATCGAGCAGGTCCGCGACCTGCCGATCGTGCACCTGGCGCACGACCCGGCCGAGATCGGCCAGGCGGTGGTCGCGGTCGGCAACGGCGGGGGCCGACTGGGCGAGCACCCGGGGCGGATCACCGGCACCGGCAGGACGCTGACCGCGCAGGACCCCGAGGCCGGCCCGGAGACGATCAGGGGACTGCTGCAGACCGACGCCCGACTCACCCCGGGGGACTCCGGCGGCCCGCTGGTCGCCACGACCGGTCCGGACGCCGGCCGGGTCGTCGGCATGGACACGGCCGGGCTGTTCGTGCGCCACGGCGAACGGACGACCCCGGTGGCCGGCTACGCCATCCCGATCGAGCGGGCCCTGGAGATCGCCCGCCGGATCGAGGACCGGGCCTCGACCGACCAGCACGAGGCCTGACCCCAAACCGCGTTAGTCCTTCTGGGGGACCAGGTGGGACTCCGCGTGGTGGACGTGCTTGTGGTGGTGCTGGGCCGGCGCGGCCACCGGCGGCGTTTGGGGTGTCGCGGGTGCAGCGGCCGGCTCGAGCATCGGATCGGTCTGCGCGCCCGACGGGTCGACCGCGGGCTCGACAGCGGGGTCCGCCGCCGAAGCGGGGTCGGCGGCCACCGCCGGGGTCACGACCGCAGCCGTGGCCGGGGTGGGTGTCGGCGTGCTCCCGGCCGGGTGCGGTTTGACTGCGGCGTCTGCGCGGGGCTTGGGCAGGCCGCTGCAGATGTCGGTGTCCGCGGTGCGGCCCGCGGAGGCCGGCAGTGCCGCGGCCGTCGGGGCCGGGGTCGGGTCGGCGGCGTCCGGGGTGCTCGTGTCGGTGGCGGAGTCGGCGGTCGACTGGGCGACGGGGGCGGCGGCGGGCGCCAGACCCTGGAAGTCCATCCCGATGGTGAGAGTCAGGCCCGGCGCCTTACCGGTGGCCGGCTCGTCGACGACCGGTCCACGCAGCACCGACTTCAGCACTGCGGCCCCCTCATCGGCGGTCAGGCCGGTCGGGGATCCCGGCGCGGCCTGGCCGAGCCCGCTGACGTGGAAGCCCAAGCGGCGCAATTCCTTCGCGATCGCCGCGGCCTGTCCGCGCCGGTGGGTCGCGTTGAGCACCCGCACCGAGACCGCCTCTGCACCCGGGACCGTGGCCACCGCGGCGACCTTCGGCGCGGGCGCGGCCACGCGATGCACGGGGTGCAGGGCGGCCGGCTCGATCGGGTGGTCGGCGGCCATGTCCCGCCAGATCTCGTCGAACCCGGGTTGCGCCGGCATGACCCGGTTGCGGTTGTTCGGGTCGTCGGTCGTCGGGGCGGTGATGAACGTGATGTTGTGGGTGGTCAGGCTGCGCAGTTGCCGGGCCAGCGAGACCAGCTTCGGGATCGAGCCCAGGCCCGGGTCGACGGTCAACGACGAGGTCGCGGCGTTCGCCAGCTTGTAGAGCGTCACCGGGTTGCTCAGTGTCCCCGCGCTCTCGACCTTCTGGGCCAGCGAGGACATGAACACCTGTTGCATCTTGATGCGGCCGAAGTCGCCGCCGTCGCCGACGCCGTGGCGGTCGCGGACGAACGCCAGCGCCTGCTGGTCCTTGATGGTGTGGTGGCCGGGGGTGAGGTCGAGCTGGCTGCGCCAGTCGTGGATCCCCGGCTCCGGCACGCAGACGTCGACCCCGCCGAGCGCGTTCACGATGCCGCGGAAGCCGTTGAAGTCGACCCGGATGAAGTGATCGACCCGCATCCCGCTCATGTGCTCGACGGTCGCCACCGCGCACGACGGTCCGCCCAGGTTCATCGCCAGGTCGAACATGTCGGCCGGCGAACCGGGGATGGTGCGGCGCTCGTCCTTGCGGCTGGCGCACTCCGGGCGGGCGACGATCAGGTCACGAGGGATCGAGGTGACCACCGCGTGCTCCCGGTCCGCGGACAGGTGCACGAGCATCGCGGTGTCGGAGATGTCGGTTCCCAGCTTGCTGCCGCCGCCGAACGCGCTGCCGATCTGGCCGTCCCGGGTCTGCGAGCCGAGCACCAGAATGTTCTGGCCGGTGCTGGCCGCCGCCAGGGGTCGCGCCCCGACGACGTCGATCGTCTCGACGTTGATGTTGCCCGCAAGCTTCAGGTACAGCCCGCCCGCGCAACCGCTGACCAGGGTCAGCGTGGTGGCCCCGCAGACCACGACCTTCCCGCGCCGGGTGAGCCGGCGCCACAAGCCCCTTGGCTTGGGACGAGCAGGCGCCGGGACCCGTCGGGCCGGACCACCGGGGCTGCCCGACGACCGGCCGGCTCCCGAAGGTTCATGCCTGTGGGATCCGGTCATGCCGCCCCTTTCCGCCCCCGCGACGGAGTCTGGAGTGATTTCAGTACATTTCTGTGACACATAGTTTTGGTGTTGCGGAAGATGAAGTTGTGGCGACGCGCCGTAAAAGAACCGCTCCGGTCATTGACCGGAGCGGTGTGTGGTTGCCTGTGTGCGGAGAGCTACGGGTTCGCGGGTTGCGGCGGGTTGGCCTGGGCATACAGGTGCGCGGACAGCCAGGACAGCGCATAGGGGATCTCCCGGCCCCAGGCCTGGAAGTTGTGGCCGCCGCTGGGCAGCAGCAGTTCGTCGGCCGACATCGGGGTCTTCACCGCGGCCAGCAGCTGCTGGTTGGCGGCGTAGCCGTCGTTGCCGCCCTCGGTACGTGAGGTGCAGGCGAGGATGGCGGTCTTCGGCATCGGCTTGTGGGTGAGCAGCCAGACCAGGTTGTTCTGGTTGCGCAGGTTGGTGCTGCCGAAGATGCCCTGGGTGGTCCGGTCGGTGGCCGGGGAGTAGTAGCCGGACAGCATCGCGGCCCCACCGAACCGGGACGGGTCGGTGATCGCCATCTTGGCCGCGCAGTAGCCACCGGTGGAGTCGCCGATCGCGCCGTAGCCGGTCGGGTTGAGCGTGAACAGCTGGCTGACCGAGGCCGGCACGTCGTTGGTGAAGAACGACAGCGCCTGCGGCCCGCCCGGGACGTTGCTGCACTCGGTGTCCCACGGGAACGTGGGGGCCGGCTGCATCATCACCATGACCATGTCGCGGGCCGCGCCGGTCTGGATGGCGGACAGCAGTCGATCGGGGTACTTCAGGTTCGAGACCAGGTGGCTGGCGGTGCCGGGGTATCCGGTGAGCACCTCGAGGACCGGCAGGCGGCGGGCCGCGTCGCCGGTTCGGAAGTAGGCCGGCGGCAGGTAGACCAGCACGTTCTCGGACAACTTGGTCGGGCCCCCGCCGACCTTGGTCTCCACGATCGCGCCGCGCGTCACCCACTGGTCCTGCGACGACCACGAGGTGGTCTTCCAGGTCGCGGCCGCCGCCGGGATCTGCGGGTCGCCGGCGTAGTGCGGCGCTCCGGTCGGCGTGACCACCCCACCGGCGGGCGATGCGGCACCGAAGTGGTGCGAGGGCGCGGTCAGCGGGGTGGTGGAGCTGAGCCCGAAGATCTCCGACCAGCTGGAGTAGAAGTCGCCGTAGTCGTTGGCCACGATCCCGACGAACATCACGCCGGAGAGCTGGCAACCGATCACCAACCCGAGCCGGGCCAACCGGATGCGCAACGTGCGGGAGCCGCGCATGGCGAACCGGAACCGCTTCCAGCGTTTCGGGCGGCGCCGCGAGGCGCGCTCGGCGGCGACGGGCTCCGTCGCCTCCGAGGTCGTGGCGTCCGAAGTAGTCGCGTCCGGGACCGCGGCGCCCTTGGTCGACGCGCCTTTGCGAGCCGGGCGCAGGCCGTCGCCGAAGCGCAGCGCGAGCACCGGCAGCAGCACGGCGGCGAGCAGGGCGACCAAGGTCGTGGGGGTTCCGGACGGTCCCATGTGATCAATCTTCTCCCAGTCCGGGCGCCCCGGTTGCCGGCAGGGAAATTCGGCGAGTTCCATTTGCTGTCCGGTGACGCCGGCTTGAGCGTCGGACCCCGGTCGGTCCAGGGGGGCTGGGTCGGCCGGGGTCCAGACCCGAGTGTGAGGGCGCCCCTTTGGCCAGGGCTGGGCCGGCGCTTCCGTGGCGCTGTGCGCGGTGGACGAAGACTTTCCGGCGGGCTTGCCTTGTCTGCGGCATTCCGCACACGATGTAGCGGTTTCCTGCGATGGAGGACGGTGCCGTGGCCCGCAAGGACTACGACGACACCGCGCTGCCCGGCCCCGACGGCAACCATCCGAACGCGGCAGGGCACGCTCTGATCGCCCGCACCATCGACACAGTGCTCCCCGAGGGGACCGGGATGAACTTCGCAGGCACGGCCCGCTCGGCCGCCCGAACCGGCGCCGTGGGCTTGGTCGTGCTGATCGCGCTGACCGGTTGCGGCTCCACCACCACGACCCAGGTCACCGGGGCGCCGTCGCTGGCGGCCTACCGCACGTGCCTGCAGGAGCACGGCGACACCTCGCGGATCGCGGTCTCGGCCACCGGCGAGCCGTCGCCCTCCGCCAAGCCGGTCTCGGCCTCGACGGTCCGCAGCGCCCGCAAGGCCTGCGCCGCGCTGCGTCCGCCGGGGTTGGCGCTGCATCCGGGCGGGTTCCGGCCCTCGTCCCGCAAGCGGTTCGAGGACTGCATGGCCGCGCACGGCGTGCCGTTGCCCAAGCCGACCGTTTCACCAGCCCCGATCCCGTCGGAGTCTTCACCGGCCCCGATCCCGTCGGAGTCCCCGGAGCCCGATGCCCCCCGCGGCGGCATGCTCAGCGGCCTGGACCGCAACGACCCGAAGACCGCCGCCGCCCTGGACGCCTGCCGCGGCGTACTGCTCTCCCCGACGGCCAGCGCCGCGCCGAGCGCCGGCCCCTGACCCGCCCGTGGTGAGTCAGCGCAGGATGCCGGTGTGGCCCAGTGAGTAGCGTCCCGGCTGCGGCCAGAAGCACAGCCCGTGCGGGCCGGGCCCGACCGGGATCTTGTGCAGCAGCTTCCCGGTGGCCGTGTCGATGACGTAGACCACCTTGTTGTAGCGCCCGGTCAGCCACAGCTGGGTTCCGTCGACGTTGAGCCCGCCCATGTCCGGGCTGCCGCCACCGGGCAGCACCCACTTGCCCGTGACCTTCCCGGTGGCGAAGTCGAACAGCGAGATCGTGCCCTCGCCGCGGTTGGTCACGTACATGGTCTTCGAGTCGCGGCTGACGTAGAGGCCGTGCGCGCCCTTGCCGGTGTCGATGAACCCGGTGACCTTGAAGTTGTCGCCGTCGAGCACGAACAGTCCGTTGCGGTCCATGTCCGCGACGTACCAGGTCTTGCCGTCCGGCGCGATCTTGACGTCCTGCGGCATCCCGCCGGGCAGTGCCAGGGTCCCCAGCAACTGGCGCTTGGCCACGTCGATCTTCAGCATCATCGGTGTGAACTCGCAGGACACGATCATGTAGCGGCCGTCGGGGGAGAAGTCGGCGTGGTTCACCCCGTCGCAGGGCACCGGCACGACGTCCTGGACGGCCATCGTGTGCGGGTCACGGAACACGATCTGCTTGTCGGCCGAGGCCATCACCACCGCGGACTTGCCGTCCGGGGTGAAGTACAGGTTGTACGGGTCGTGCACGTCGACCGACTGGCCCACCTGTCCGGTCAACGCATCGATCGGGGTCAGCGAGTTGCCCTTGTCGTTGTTCACCCACAGCGTCTTGAGGTCCCAGGACGGGACGACGTGCTGCGGGTTGCGTCCGACGTCGTAGGTGTGCAGGACCTGGTAGGTGTTCGGGTCGATCTCGGTCAGCGTGTGCCCGTCGGAGTTGGGCACCCAGACTCGGGGCGTGACGTTGGCCAGGATCGGTGCGAGCATCCCCGGCCCGTCGGCGGCGTAGAGGTCCTGCGGGTTCAGCGGCGCCGGCATCCCGGGCAGCAGGCCCTGGGACGGAGTCGTCGCCGCGCCGCTGGTGGCGGCCGTGGTGGTCGAGGCCTCCTGCGTGGTGGGCGCGCTGGCCTGGGCACTGTGGTCCGAGGGCGCCCAGTGGGCGAGCATCGTCGCGGTCGCGACGATCAGGCCGAGAGCCGCGCCGGTCGACAGGCGGGTTCGACGCCGCGGGTGTATGCCGCGTTGGCGACGGCGATGGGTCCGCGGCATCAAAGTCGGTCTCCTGCGGGGTGCGGACGACACACGCCTCGCGAGTCGCGGGGCCGCGCCGCAGCGGGTTGTCCGCCGTCAACGAGAACGGCGGACCAGGGTCTGGCCCCGAGGAGCCTTCCCCTGATCCGCCATCCTCTACCCGCCAGGTGCGTTCTGCCTGCCGGATTTGCCGTTTCGCGCCCCGAGCGACGTGTGTCGTTTGCCCTTTTTGACCGTCAGCCGCCGCGCTTGCTACTCGTGGCGCCGCCACCGGTGCGGGTGCCCCCGGCACCGCCGCCGAAGCCGCCACCGCCGCCGGCGCCGCCACCGCGGGAGAGCTGGTTGGCGGTGACCGAGCTGGCCGGGACCGCCTGGGACGGGTCGGCGATCTCGACGACCTGACCGGTGGTGACACCGGAGAGGATCTGGGTGCTGGTCGCGCCGACGGCACCGGTCTTGACGGTCGCCTTGGTCAGCTGGCCGTTCTGGACCAGCGTGACCGTGCTGGTCCCGTTGGTGCCGGTCGGGATCAGCGCCGAGTTCGGCAGGGTCAGCACGCCGCTGACCGAGGCCAGGGTGATGGTGACGTTGGCGGTCGCGCCCTGGATCAGGCCGGAGCCGGGGTCGGGAACCATGATCACGACCGGGTAGGTCGGGGTGTTGCCGGATGACGCGGGCAGGATCCCGATGCTGGAGATTGTGCCGTCCGAGGCGGTGCTCGAACCGTCCGGGGTCACCGTGGCGGCCATGCCGGACTTGAGCTTCTGGGCGGTGGCCAGCGGGACGTCGACGGTGACCTGCACGGCGCCGGTGCCGAGGATCGAGGCGGACTGCGAGGTGCCCTCCACCGCGCCCTTCGTGTACGGCAGCGCGCTGATCACCCCGTCGATCGGGGCCTTGAGGGTCGCCCCGGTCACCGCGTCCTCGGCGCTGGTCACGGAGGTCGTGGCGGCCTCGACCGCGGCCTGGTCGACCGCGACGCGGGCATCGTGCTGAGCCTGGGTCGAGCCGCCCGATCCGCCCTTGCCGGTCGAGCCGGTGGAACCGGACTTGGCACCCGTGGCGCCGGTGGACCCCGTCGCACCGGTCCCGCCGGTGGACCCGGTCATCGCCTTGACCAGGTTGGTCTCGGCGGTCTGCAGCTCGGTGTTCGCAGCGGTCACGGCCGCCTGGTCGGTGCCGAGCTGGTTGGCCAAGTCGACCATCTGCGTCAGCGCCTGCGAGCAGGTCTCGTCGTCGGCGGTCTTGGTGGCGGTTGGCGTTGCGGTCGACGAGTCCGTCGGTGCGCCCGAGGGGCTTTCCGTCGGTTGTGAGGTCGGCTCGGTCGTCGGCGCAGTGGTCGGGGTCGTGCTCGGCGTCGTGGTGCTCGTGTCACAGAGCTGCTTCGCGGTGGCGGCATCGGACTGCACCAGCGGCACGTCGTTGGTCACGGCGGTCAGGAAGTAGTTGATGTTGGCGATGCAGTTCGCCAGTGACAGCTGCGAGCCGGTGGCCCCGGTCGTCCCGGTGGCCCCGGTCGTCCCGGTGGCACCGGTCGTCCCGGTGGCACCGGTCGAGCCGGTCGCCCCCGTGGCGCCGCCGATGGCGGTGGCCCCGGTGGCCAATGCGCATCCGGTCGCGCCGGTGCTGC
>DATASX010000105.1 GCA_036269075.1 Sporichthyaceae bacterium | reverse complement strand
GGTCTTGGTCACCGACAGGTCCGCGCCCGGGTCGTAGGTGAAGGTAACCGAAGGAGCTGTGCCGGCGGCCGCAGGCGCGAACGCCGCCCCCGCGACGCCGGTGGCCACGAAACTCGACCCGCCGCCGCCACCGGCGGTATGAGTGCCGGTGGTCCCACCGAGGCCGCCGTTGTACCCGGCACCACCCCCGCCGGATCCGAGTCCGGTCGCCGGGCCACCCGCCGGTGCGACGGCGGCCGGCGGACATGCACCACCGGCACCCCCCACGCCTGACGATGTCGCGCCGCCCATGATGCCCGCGTAGCACGTCGTGGCCGGCGTGGCACCCTGGCCGGCGGCGCCGCCCGTCGCGGTCGTGCTGCCGGCGCCGCCACCTCCGCCACCGCCTGCGACGAGCAGGGGTTGGCTGGTCGTGTAGAAGGCGGCCTGGCAGGCGGGCAGGGCCAACGAGCAGGTGCTGACGGCTGATGCACCGCCACCGGCACCGCCGCCGGCGCCGGGAGCTCCGCCGCCGAGGCCCACCTCGAGGTAGATCGTGCTGCCGGGCGTGACCGGCACGCTGGTTGCGCTGACCTGTGCGCCGGCGCCGCCGGCGCCCGCGGCGCCGCCGAGCGGAGTCCCGTTGGCACCACCGACGCCCACAGCCGCCACGTTCAGCAGCGCGGTGACGCCGGCCGGGACGACGAACGGCGTCTCGCCCACTCCCGAAATGGTGATCGTCGTGGGTGCCGCGCTCGCGGGCATAGCGCCCATGACGCCGAACCCGATGCCGCCGAGGGCCACCATGGCCGCCAGGGCTGCCTTGCCACAGCGCGTGGTCAATTGCGCACGAGCGTCCATGCTTCCCCCAAGATCGAACAATTGGGGACAAGATGCGGTCGCTGATTGCGTGCGCGCCAGCGCGTTGCGCCGCTCGGGCGGCTTCGACGTCCGACTCAAACACGACCGGTCGAGTTGACATTACGTCCGGATTGCACAAGTCTGTCCACATGTCGCGCCCTTGCGCTGCCCTCGCGCCCGTCAGCCAGTTGCTGACGCGTCGCCGGCACGTCGACCTGGTTCGGGTCGGCGCGGCGTTGTGTCCGGCCCTGCCGCGCTGACAGCCCTGTAGGCACGCGGCGGCGCTCGCCGCCATCAATCGAGTCAGAACCAGCCCACTCGGCATGCCCGGGCGGGCGTCTTGTCGCCGTACGACGACGACCCGAGAGAAGCGAGAATCATGAAAGTACGGTTCAGCCGGCCCTGGGCGGTGGGTATCGGTGCGGTCGCAATCACCACGGCCGCAGCCCCGCTGATCGCCGCGGGGTCCGCGCGGGCCGCCGACGAGGCGACGCCCAAGGTCACCCGCACGGTGTCCGAGGTCCTCGGCACGGGCGGCAAGCTGGCGCGCAGCATCAACTACACGGTCAATGTGCACTCGCACCCCCGTCGGGTGCGCACCGCCGAGGGCAACGGCAACCCGTTGGACGGCACCTCGCTGGGGGGCCTGCCCAGCGTCCCGTTCGTCGGTGCGGCCGGTCCGGGTGAGGCCGGCTACAACCCGACCCTGAAGAACGAGGCCGAGGGCGGCACCAACTGTCCCGCGCAGGGTGCGGGCCACGAGTACCTGATCGTGTGGGCGGGCAAGATGAACGCCGGCGACATGACGGGCAGTCAGGTCACCGCCCTGTTGACCGGTGGCGCGGTGAACCCGCAGGGTCTGGCCAGCGTCGCGCCGATCCAGTACGGCGAGACCGGGTCGGACATGATGGCCACGATCGACGCCGAGAAGGGCTGCGACACCTTCGGCAAGGTCGTGAACGTCTCGGTGATCTCCGGCCCGGACGGCATCGAGAACGAGCCGCACCACATGCAGTACTCGTGGTACCCGGGCCAGTCGGTCTGGGCCGGCGGCCTGTTCAGCTCGCGGTTGTTCACCTACGACCTGTCGTCGCTGCCCAAGGTCACCCTGCAGCAGACGCAGGAGCCCTGGGCGACGCCGTCCGGCTCGATCTGGGACGCCTTCGCCACCCTGCCCAACGGCGACGCTTTCGGCACCCTCATGGGCGGTCCGCTCTACGCCTACGGCACCACGCCGGGTTCGGTCGTGGAGATCGCCGGCAACAGCCACCCGGGCAAGAAGCCGGGCGACATCCTCGGCGAGTGGGCATCAAACGCGCCGACCTCGCTGGTCAACGACGGCGACGGATCCACCAGTTCCGCGATGGCGGACCAGCTCAAGGGTGCGGGCAACTCGGCGACGACCCTGTTGTCGAAGACCCCCGAGGACGGCGGCGTCGACCAGAACGGGTACAGCAAGTGCCCGGACTTCGGTTCCTGCGCCAACCCGCACGGCATCCAGGTCCGCAAGGACCTGAACACGATGGTCACCTCCGACTACGCCGAGCCGGCCACGTTGGTCGAGGACCCGGTCAAGCCGGGCAACCCGAATGAGTTCCGCCGCACTGTGCGGGTGTGGAGCTTCTCGACCGACGGCTGCTCGGGTCACCAGACCCCGGGTGCCTCGGTGAGCAACCCGAAGATCTGCTCGGTCGACGTGATGCCGGCCGGTCCGCGGGACAGCGCGAACCCGTCGCACGCGGAGAACATGGGCATCATGGAGAACGGGTCGACGCAGAACTACCCGCTGCCCGACGGTCGCATCCCGAAGGGCTGGTTCTCCGAGTCGATGTGCGGCGGCGCGGTGTTCTACACCCCGGACATCACCGACACGGCGAAGTACCCGTGGCACGAGGTGTTCGACTCGACCGCCGCGGCCAACGCCATCACCACCGGCGGCGACGGCAAGACTGCCGGCGGGGGCAACTTCGGCAAGCATCCGCTGAACGAGCCGGCCGGTTGCGACGGTGCCGCGTGGGACGTCGTCTCGCCGGACAACCGGTTCCTCGGTCACGCCGTCAACGGCCGCTACGTGCTGCAGGACAACTACGACGACGCCGGCAGCCCGAAGATGGTCTACACGATCAGCATCACCAAGCTGCTCGAGGCCGGGACGCACTACCAGTGCGACCTGAACAACAACATCCGGGCGCTGGCCGACCCGACCCGCGGCGGCAAGGACTGCCCGACCGTCGCCGGTGTGGTGCCGATCAACGACCCGACCTCCGGTGGTCCGCACTGGGCCTCGTACGACAACTACTCCTTGGCCAAGATCAAGATCAAGGACGCGAAGACCGGCAAGTGGTTCATCGACACCCATGCCCCGACCCGGATCGCGGAGGCGAACTACTTCGTCGCCCGTACCGGTGTCGACGGCAACCACTCGGTCTGCATGATCGACATGGACCCGGTCTCCGGCGCACTGAAGCTGGACACCGACTTCGTCGACGAGACGCAGGGCACCCCGTGTGTCCAGTTCAACCGGCGCGACTGGCCGGACCCGAACATCAAGGGTTTCTACAAGCCGCACTCGATGCTGTTCGTCGAGAACGGCGCGCCGGCCAGCGGTGACACCCCGTACGGCAAGGACTACGGCGCGAACTGCGTCAACGGCCTCGTGGAGAAGGGGGCCTGCCGCGGTTACTGGGGCGAGCCCATCGACATGGGCGCCGACACTGCCGGCCTGAAGTACGAGGACTGATCAGGAGTTCGTTCCAGATGACGGAAATCCACACGCCGCGCCGGCGCCACGCCCGGCGCGGCGGGTGGGTGCCCAGGGCCCTCGTCGTCGCCACCGCTCTGGTGGCCTGCGGCGTGGGCGTTCGGGTGCTCACCACTCAGCAGAGTTCCGCGGCCGCCGTCTGGCAGCCCGTCGGCATGTCGATCGCCGCGGCCGAGGACACCGCGCACGCCCAGCAGGTCGGCACCCTGGCTCCCGGCGTCGTCGGTGCCAACACGTTCGTGCTGGCGCTGGAACAGCCGCAGACCTACGGCCGGCCGCAGCAGCCCGAGCACATCAGCGCGCTCACCGCGCGGGCGACGTCGGCCTCCGGTGCCGCCCGCGACCTCGTGCTGCACCCGAACGCCGGTCGTACCGCCTGGTCGGCCCCGATCGATCTGCCGGGCACCGGCAAATGGACTTTCGCCGTGCGCATCGAGCGCCCGGGGCAGGCCGCCGAGTCGTTGAGCCTGGTCGAGAACGTCGTGTCCGCCAAGCCGGGCAAGCAGGAGATCATCGGGATTCCCGCCGACCTCACCGGCGCCAGGTCCACGCTCTGCCGCAACCAGGCGCTCGGTGCCCAGGTGGCGATGGCCGACGTCGACGCGACCGCCAAGCCGCACACCACCAAGACCCGTTTCGACGTGGTCGACCTGTCCGCCGGCGCGGACGCCGCGCTGGCCCGGCTGACCCAGCTCGGCGCCCGCGCGATCGCGTTGCCCTGCGGCGACGACGCGGCCGTGGCCGCGGTCGCCCGCGCCGCGCACGACCGCGGACTTCCGGTCGTCCTCGGAGCGGCACCGGCGCAGGCCACCGGCCCGGGCGTCTGGTCGACGCTGCCGGACTGGACCCGGGAGGGTGCCGCGATCGGCGCCCAGACCCGCACCCAGGCCGTCGGTGCCGTCGACGTCGTCACCGGCCCGAGCGCCACCGACGCGGCCGAACTGGCCGGGCTGCGCCAGTCCCTGACCGGTTCCGGGCTGGCTGTGCACTACGAGGGTGTGCCGGCCGACCCGGCGGCGTGGGTCGCGCAGGCTGCGCACTACAACGTCGCCGTGCTGCTGCTCGGCCCGGCCGAGGTCAAGCCGGTGCTGCAGGCGCTTTCAGGTGTCGTGACCAAGACCGGTTCGCGCGGCCTGCCCGGCCGCGGCGTGCTGGCCTCCAGCCAGTTGATGGACGCCGACGTCATCGACTCCGCCTGGCCGATCACCAAGATCGGCATCGTCGAGTTCGCCAGCGACATCGACCCGTTCGACCCGATCGTGCAGTACTACATCCAGCGCCTGCAGATCTCGGCCCCGACGGTGCGACCCACCTTCGACGGCATCCGCGGCTACGACGCGGCGCTGGCGCTGGCCGAGGCCATCCGGGTCGCCGGGGGCAGCCGGGGCAAGGTGCCGGCCGGACCGCAGATCGCCTCGGTGATCGGCGCGCACATGGGCGCGTTCACCATCGGCAGCTACGGCGTGAACTGGTCGGCCAACGGCGGGCACTCCAACCGCGTGGCGTTCTTCCGGACGACCTACCTGAACCCGATGGCCATGCCGTACGAGACCCCGGTCGGCGACAACATGGACGCTGCGCACATGGGCGGACTGCTCGGCATGGGCGGCTTCGAACAGGTCGCGCCGTTCCGGACGTTGTCGTGAGCCTGCGGACGCTCGCCGCTCCACTGGTGGTGCTCGGTCTGCTGGCCGGGTGCGGTGCGCCGTCATCGGAGCGATCCGCGTCCGCGGCGACATCGACCCCGGTCGCCGAGACGGCCGCGGAGCACTGCTCGCCGAGCCTGCTCGGTGCCGGGTTCCAGCGCGATGCCAACTACAGCGGGGATCTGACGTCCAGTCAGTACAGTCCGATGGCCGACGTGCAGGCCGCCCTGCTCTACGACCAGTACCAGTCCGGGTACCGCACGGTGCTCACGGCGCTGACGACCAGGACCGCTCCGGAGGTCTTCGCCAGCTGCGTCTCGATGCGCTTCCCCGACGAGCAGCAAGCCACCCGCTTCCTGTCCTCCTACCGCGACCTGCGCTCACAGGCCGGGGCCCTGGCGAAGTCCGTCGACCCGGGGAAGGTCGGGTCGCTGACCGACCTCGTGGCCTACCAGGAGCAGCAGCAGTCCTTCCAGGCCTACGGAATCACCGACGCCAACCAGATCGAACTGGCCGGGCGCTCCGGATCCCGGCTGTTCATCGCGACCGTGGCCGGATCGGCCCCGACGCTGGACCACGCTCGGGCATTGGCCGCGGCGATGGTCTCCGCGTGAGACGGACAGCCCTCGTCGTCGGCGCGCTTGCGCTGCTCGGCCCGCTCACGGCGTGCGGGAAGGGCTCCGGCGCCTCCGCGCTGCCCGCGCCGGCCGTGTCGGCCCCGGCCGGTGCGGCACCGAGTGCCTCGCCCGCCCCGTCGGACGCGCCCACGCTGCGCCCCAGCGCGATCGCCGATCCGGGCCTGCCCTCGACCCTGGGCGACGGGAAACTGACGGATGGTCAGATCAAGCAGTTGGCGCAGTACTTCGAGGACAAGGTCGCCGCCGCCTACGCCGCCGGGGACGCCGATGCGCTCGCCCACTACCTGGCGGGCATGCAACTGATCGGCAACCGCGCCACGATCGAGAAACTGAACTCGCTGCACCGGCGGAACGTCTACTCGATCACCATCCGCAAGGTCGACGTGTCCACCAACGCCGGCGGCCACCTGATCTTCGACATCACCGCCGAGGAGACGAGGAACTACTTCGTCGACTCCACGGCCGCCACGCCGACACCGTTGAACAACGGCCTGCCGGGCGCTCGGGCGGTCGACGAGACGATCTTCCTGGACTTCAACCCGGGCAACCACACCTGGTACTGGACGGGGGAGAAGGCCCAGCAGGCCGGTACCGGTACCGCCGGATGAGGCAGCGGCCTTCCGGAGTCCCGTCCCGGCGTGTCTGACGCTCCGTCAGGGATTCCGGTCCGGCACGGAGTAGTTTTCCCGCCATGAACAGGCGTAGCCAGTTCGGATGCGGGATCGCCGGCCTCCTCGGAGCGGCGCTGATCCTGATCGGCATGATCGTCGCGGACTATCTGCCGCCGCCGAAGGCCAGTTGGACCGCCGCGCACCTGGCGCATTTCTACGCGAGCGAGACCGACCGGATCCGGGTCGGCCTGCTGTTGCTGTTCGTCGGCACCTGCGGTTGGGCGACGTTGATGGCCGTGGTGACGGTGCAGCTGCTCCGCACCGAGGGCCGGCGGCCGGTGCTCTCGGTGCTGCAGGCCGTCACCGGGACCGCGACGTACGTGTTGCTCCTGTTGTTCACGGCGATCCTCTCCGCGGCGGCCTTCCGGCCGGAGCGTCCGCCGGAGGAGACCCAACTGCTCCACGACGTCGGTTGGTTCATGGCGTTCCTGACCGCGCCCGCGTTCGTGCTCCAGGCGCTCGCGGTCGGCGCGGCGATCCTGGCCGACCGCACGGCGAAGCCGGTCTATCCCCGGTGGCTGGGCTACGTCGGGATCTGGGCCGCCCTGTTGCTGGCGCCGGGCACGATCCTGCTGTTCTTCCACTCCGGTGTGTTCGCCTACCACGGCCTGATCTCCTACTGGATACCGTTGTTCGCCTTCGGCGGCTGGATGGTCGCGATGTCGCTGGGCGCTCTGCTCGCCGCGAAGGCCGACGACGCCACGCCGACGCCCGTAGCTTGACCGGCGTTTCTTGATTAGTTCCAGATAACCAGGTAATACTGGGCGTCGTGATCACGACGCCGGACTACGAGCACATGTTGCGCGCAGCCGCGCTGCGGGTGACTCGTCCCCGGGTCGCGGTGCTGGCGGCGGTGCACGGCCACCCGCACGCCGACACCGACTCGATCCTCGGGGTCGTCCGCTCGGAGCTGGCCGACGTGTCCCACCAGGCCGTCTACGACGTGCTGCGGGCCCTGACCACCGCAGGGCTGGTGCGGCGCATTCAGCCGCCCGGTTCGGTGGCCCGCTACGAGTCGCGGGTCGGCGACAACCATCACCACGTCGTGTGCCGCTCGTGCGGGGTGATCGCCGATGTCGACTGCGCCGTCGGCGAGCGTCCGTGCCTGACCGCGTCCGACGACCAAGGTTTCGTGATCGACGAGGCCGAGGTCGTCTACTGGGGCCTGTGCCCCGCCTGTTCGGCCGTCAATACCTGAACGCCCAACCCCGGAAGGATTCACCCGTGTCCGACGATGTCGACGCCAAAGTTGGAGAGATCAACGAGGAGATGGCCCGCTGTCCGGTCGCGGGCAATCGTGCCCCGCACCCGACCGCCGGCGGTGGTAACCGCGGTTGGTGGCCCGATCAGCTGAACCTCAAACTGCTTGCGCAGAACCCCGACATCGGCAACCCGATGGGCGCCGACTTCGACTACGCGGCCGAGTTCAAGACCGTCGACCTCGACGCGTTGGCCAAGGACGTCGACACCTGTCTGACGACCTCTCAGGACTGGTGGCCGGCCGACTACGGCCACTACGGCCCGTTCATGATCCGCATGGCCTGGCACAGCGCCGGCACCTACCGGATCAGCGACGGCCGCGGCGGCGCCGGGGCCGGCATGCAGCGCTTCGCGCCGCTGAACAGCTGGCCGGACAACGGAAACCTCGACAAGGCCCGCCGCGTGCTGTGGCCGGTCAAGCAGAAGTACGGCCGCAAGGTGTCCTGGGCCGACCTGATGATCTTCGCCGGCAACCGCGCCCTGGAGACGATGGGCTTCAAGACCTTCGGTTTCGCCGGTGGGCGTGCGGACGTGTGGGAGCCGGAGGCCGACGTCTACTGGGGCCCGGAGACCACCTGGCTCGGCGACGACCGCTACACCGGCGACCGCGAGTTGGAGAACCCGCTCGGCGCGGTGCAGATGGGCCTGATCTACGTGAACCCGGAAGGCCCCAACGGCAACCCGGACCCGGTCGCCTCCGGCCGCGACATCCGCGAGACCTTCCGGCGCATGGCGATGAACGACGTCGAGACCGCCGCTCTGGTCATCGGCGGCCACGCCTTCGGTAAGGCCCACGGCGCCGGCGACCCGGTGCACGTCGGCGCGGAGCCCGAAGGCGCCTCGCTGGAGCAGCAGGGCCTGGGTTGGGCCAACAGCTTCGGTACCGGACTCGGCGTGCACGCGATCACCAGCGGCATCGAGGGCGCCTGGACCCCGACCCCGACCAAGTGGGACAACACCTACCTCGAGGTCCTCTTCGGCTACGAGTGGGAGCTGACCCACAGCCCCGCCGGTGCCCAGCAGTGGAAGCCGGTCGGCGACACCGGCGCCGGCACCGTGCCGGACGCCCACGACCCGAACGTGCGCCATGCCCCGATGATGACCACGGCCGACATGGCCATGCGGATGGACCCGATCTACGAGCAGATCTCGCGGCGCTTCCTGGAGCACCCCGAGGAGCTCGCCGACGCGTTTGCCCGTGCCTGGTACAAACTGACGCACCGTGACATGGGCCCGCGCAACCGCTACCTCGGCAAGCTCGTGCCCGCCGAGGTGCTGGTCTGGCAGGACCCGGTCCCCGCCGTCGACCACCCGCTGATCACCGCGGCCGACGCCGTCGAGCTGAAGAAGCGGATCCTCGACTCGGGTCTGACGGTCTCTCAGCTCGTCTCCACTGCGTGGGCCTCGGCGGCCTCGTTCCGCATCAGCGACAAGCGCGGCGGCGCCAACGGCGCGCGCATTCGCCTGGAGCCGCAGAACGGCTGGGAGGTCAACAACCCCGATCAGCTCGCCCTGGTCCTGCGCACCCTCGAGGGCATCAAGCAGTCCTTCGGCAAGCCGGTCTCGCTGGCCGACGTGATCGTGCTGGCCGGCGACGCCGGCGTCGAGAAGGCCGCCAAGGACGGCGGATTCCCGGTCGAGATCCCGTTCACCCCGGGCCGCACGGATGCCTCCCTGGAGCAGACCGACGTCGAGTCGTTCGCCGAGATGGAGCCGGTCGCCGACGGCTTCCGCAACTACGTCGGCAAGGGCAGCCGACTGCCGACCGAGTACCAGCTGATCGACCGGGCGAACCTGCTCGGCCTCTCGTGCCCGCAGATGACCGTCCTGGTCGGCGGTCTGCGCGTGCTCGACACCAACTACAACGGGTCCTCCCTCGGCGTGCTGACCAAGACGCCGGGCAAGCTGACCAACGACTTCTTCGTGAACCTGCTGACCATGAGCACCACGTGGAAGCCCACCTCGCCGGACGCGGAGACCTTCGAGGGCCGCGACAGCAGCGGCGCCGTGCGCTGGACCGCCAGCCGCGCCGACCTGGTCTTCGGCTCGAACTCCGAACTGCGCGCCGTCGCCGAGGTCTACGGCAGCGACGACGCCAAGGAGAAGTTCGTGACGGACTTCGTGGCCGCCTGGACCAAGGTCATGAACGCAGACCGTTACGACGTCTGAGCCAGGCACCCAGGTCCGGGTCGGTCGCCCTCGGCGGCCGGCCCGGACCTTCTACGTCCGCGCCGATCCGGTCAGTCCCTGAGGTCGATCCGGATCGTGAGCAGGTCCGTCCCGACCGTCTTGACCGCGGCACTGTTGAACTTGGGCAGGGAACGCAGCCGGGCGCGGGCGTCGTCGTCGGGGAGCAGGTACGCGGTGCCCGAGTGCCATCGGCCGCGGACCCGGACCCGCACTTCCGGGTCGGCCTCGATGTTCTTCACGTACTGCGAGTTGGTGCCGAATTCCGCCACCATCCAGAACGCGTTGTCGACCGTGCGGCCGCCGATCGGGGTGCGCCGCGGCTCACCCGACTTGCGGCCCGTGGTCTCCAGCAGGATCTGGATGGGGACCTTGCGCATCAACGGGTTGGCGACGTACTTCTGCACCTTGTTCACGACCCGTTGGCGGCGGCTGACGGCCATGGGCTTCCCTCCGGTCGATGGTCCTCCTGAACTTAGCGGGGCTTGTCACGCACCTGCCATCGGCGTCGTCCTGAAGTCGACGGCCGTCAGGGTTGTTGCGTCCAGGCGAATGTGGTCATCATCGCGTCGAACAGCGCGACCCACTCAAGGTTTTCGGGCGCCAACGTGGTGAACGTGACCACCAACCAGCGGTCCGGGTCGTCCGGGAAGGGCATCAGGTAGTCGACGCGTCGGAACGGCAGGGGAGCGCCGTGGTTCGGGTCGGCCGGGTGTGTGCTCTCTGCCCTCGAACAGACCGCCCCGGCGATGATGACCTGCTTGCCGCCCGGCGCGGCCGCCAGGCGCTGCACGAGCAGCGACGGGTCGAGCGGGTCCAACGACCCGAACGCCACGTCGGCGACGGAGATCGCCGCCGGCACGGTCAGCCCGTGCAGCGCGGCGATCGGGACGTAGAGGTGCACGCAACTGTCGGCGCGCGCCCGGGTCGCGGTCTTGCCCAACTCGACCGTCATCTGCTCGCGCCAGTCAGGCGGTGGAGTGTGCCCTTCGGTAGCGGCGTCCAGGATCGCGGCGACGGCCTCGTCGGTGCCTGCCCGTAACGGGATCTGCGCCCAACCCGGCGGCAGCAGGATCTGGTAGCCGATCACTGCTCCGGCGGTGACCACGGGACCGGTAGGTGACCGGGGACGGCCTGGTGGAGGTTGATCAGGCTGACGAATTCGTCAATGTCACCCGCTGCGCCCGTCATCCGGCCGAGGTCGGTGTCGGTGGCGCGAATGGTGACGACCGCCTGCCGGGTTGGGACCTTGAAGGCGTAGCAGACCGAAACCCAGGTGGTCTGGGTGCCGGGCAGGTCTCCGGGCTCAGGGTCGAGCGTGCCGTAAATGGTGACCTTGCGGCCGGTACCGAGTGTCTCGGTCGTGAACTCCTCAACGACCGGCGGCCGGATCGCCTCGGAGGCCTCGGTGGCCTTCTCGACGGTCAGATCAGGTGCGTCGTCGACCCAAACCCTCACCGGTAGCGCGGAGATGGTCGGGCTCGGCACATGGAGGTAGGTCGTGATCTCGAACGCGTCTTTGGGATGGAACCCGCCCCACTTCTCCGCGTAGTTGAGGTACTCCACGGCGGTGCGATCAATGGCATCTTGGCCAGGCTTCTCCACCCCGTTCAGCTCGGCCCAGACCCCCCAACTGGAACCCGCCAGGTCGTCGGCCCATTCAGCCGGGCTCTTCCAGTGGCCATCCCAACCGGTAGGGATGCCCATCCACTTGATGGGGTCGGGCCGTACATGCGCGTACAGCACCTGATCCAAGGGCGTCCCGTTGGCAGTGTGCCCAAGGGAGCCTGCGGTGACGTAGCCCCCGCTGCTGCCGCCACCGTGTTTGTCGCGGTGAAAGAGGTTCATCCCAGCCACCCTACGGCGATCTTCGAACTGTCCTTGAAGCCGCGGTAAGAGGCGCTCCACTGGTTCGCGCCTTTGTCGCCGAGGTCGATGGTGGTGGCGGCGGCAAAGACGCCTCGCCCAGCCCAGGTCACCTTGCGCAGGTTCCGCGCCGCGTACTCCACGGCGGGGTCTCCGACATGTCCCGACGCTAAACGCTTACCGGTGTTGACCAGATGGGCGTCGTCCTTCGCCCCAGCGAAGAACTCGTGCACCCTGCTCGCGGCGGCCTCAGGCGCCTCCAGCACGTCGCGGGCTGCTGCTTCCCCAGCTTGCCGAGCGTATCCGTCGATCTCGAAGAGTTCCGAGCGCGCCGTGCGCAGTTCGAGGTCGCTGCTTGCCGGATCGACGATGATGCGTTCGGCTGCCTCTCGGGTCGCCGCCGACTCCAGTTGCACACTCTCCACAGCTTCACGCTCGGCAGCTCGGGCGGCGGCGCCGCGAGTGGCATCGACGATGCCCTCCAGGCCCTTGGACAGCGCCCTGCCCGCGCCGAAGCTGGCCATGGCGGCGACGTCGAGCCCGACGTCGAACCAGGACCCCTCGCCCTCGGCGGCCATGAGGGTGTGGGTTGCCGCGATGCCGCCGGCCAGGACAAGCGTGGGAAGGAGCAACGGAGGGAACCAGATCGCCGCCAACCCCAGGCCCGAGGTCAGCAGGCCAAGCTGGTTCGTCAAATGCTCGAGCTGCTCGGCATGGTGCTCGACGAACGAGTGGACGTGGTCCCAGAACCCGTCAGCCAGTTTGTCGTCGATCGCGTCGCCGATCTTGTGTCCCCAGTACCGGTCACGCTCGGCCGCCGCGGCCAGGATCGTGGCCAACTCCTTGCGGGCCGCGAGCAGATCCTCGGTCGCCGGGTCCAAGGCTTGCGTTTGGTCGGTGCCGAGCATGTCGAAGAACTCGTAGCGGAAGTTCGGCGGCAGCGGCGGGGCATTCGGGTCCCG